>NZ_JAQIFT010000046.1:0-177627 GCF_027857615.1 Holtiella tumoricola | reverse complement strand
GATGATTTATCGCATGTTGAAGAAGAGAGTTTATTAAATTCTGATGAAAATACTACAATCGGGCAAGAAATTGGTTTAGGAGATTCACTGTCAGAGGATTCTACATCAGGTTCAGACGACCCAAATGTAGAAGATGATTTACCACACGTTGAAACTTCTCCTATGAACAAAGGGCGTTTACCAAATGTTGATGGAAACACTATGATTTGGCAAGAAATTAGTTCGGGAGATTCGCTGTCAGAGGATTTTACATCAGGATCAAATGACTCAAATGTAGCTCCTGAAGATTTAAATTGGGATGGTACTTATGCAGATGAAAATAATTCTGGAGGAGGTACTTCCACCGATAGTAGTTCTAGCGATAACACTATTATCACCGTAACCCCACATCCAACCGAAAATGGAAATAATCCAGTTGTGGATACTATTATAAGGATCACAGATAAAAACATTAAAGATAGCTACAACGAAGCCCTTGTTGAGTCAAAGAGATCCAATAAAAAAGTGAATGGTATTACTCTTGTACTGAATAAAAATACAGGAAACAAAATATTAAATAGTGTGACGGTGAATTTGCCCCAAAGCGTGCAGGATTTTATCATAAGTAAGAAAAATATATATGCTATTGAGGTAGCATATAATCCAAATATTAAAATAAAAATGGATTTAGCTACTATAAAAGAAATTAATAAGCAAGCCAAAGCTGATGTCAATGTAACTATAACAAAGCTGGATAGCAACAAGCTAGCAGGTAACGCAAAGACAGCTATTGGATCTAGGCCTGTGTTTGAACTTAAAGTAAACTACGGTTCAGGTAAGCAGGTGTCAAACTTCGGTACGGGAAACGTGATGCTAGAAATCCCATACACACTAGGCTCAAACGAAAAAGCAGGTAATGTTCATGCAGTGTATGTCGATACAAATGGTAAGATAGAGTGGCTAACCAACTCTGTTTATGACTGTGTAAGCAAGGTTCTTCGCTTTACCACAAGCCATTTCTCAACTTATGGAGTTGGATACAAAACCATAAACACAAACTTCACTGACATTACAAATCACTGGGCAAAGGAAAATATTGAATTTATAGTAGCGCGTGGACTATTCAATGGTACTACTACTACAACTTTTATGCCAAAGACAGCTATGAAAAGAGGAATGTTTGTAACTGCCCTTGGAAGGCTTGCAAAAGTAGATGTAAGCAAATATACAAAGAGTAGATTTTATGATGTGAAAGATGATGCCTACTATATGGGCTATGTAGAATGGGCAACTGAAAACAAAATCATAAACGGCATTGGCGATTGTAAGTTTGCACCAGAGCAGCCGATTACCCGTGAACAGATGACAGTAATTATAAAAAACTATGCTAAAGCAATAGGCTTTAATCTACCAAAGTCATACAAAGCATTCACGTTTGTAGACAATGTAAAAATTAACCCTTATGCAAAGGATGCAGTGAAACAAATGCAGATGGCAGGTGTTATTAGTGGGAAAAACGGAGATAAATTTTTTCCACAAGGTATAGCAACCAGAGCTGAAGTTGCTACAGTGCTAAAACGTTTTGTAGAGCTGATGATCGATCGCGATTTCACACAAGACTAGAGGATGAAAGATTCTGGAAAGTGGATGTACTATGAATATGGAAAGGCCTTACAGAAAAACAAATTATCGGATGTGTTAGGTATACCTTTAACACTTATGAGGAAACCAATGAAACACCAAGAGATTTAAGCTATAGGGCACACGATGTTATAAAAAATAAAAGCTTACATAGTATTACAAGAGATTAAAATGCTCTATTTTTGAACTTACTCATATAATAATAAAACTATTTTTAATATGTTTCATATGTGCAATGTACTGAAAGTACCAATTGAATAATTAAATATCACAAAAAGAAAAATGGCAGTGTTGGACTTTGAAATTAAAGAGATCAACACTGTCGTTTTATTTATTGAAATTAGGTATATAACATTTGTGGAGATGCTACAAGGTTAAGTGAGGTGATTTCAGAGAGAATGATTAACATATGTGGCAACTTGAAAATGACTATATTGCAGAAATAGGAATGGCAGGTAGAAGTATACGAAACCGATTATATTTTGAAATCCGAATAAGTGTACAAAAGTAAAATACAAGAAGTTATTTACTATAAGAAAGAATGATTTGATCCTATCTGTCAACGTTATTTTTGAAAGAAATCTGCTGACAATTGATCTGTAGCTCAGCACCATCTAAGAAATGAATTATGAAAGGTTTGAAGACTTTTCCAAAAATCTTATCAGCAACAAAGATTTTATTACAGAGTGAAAAGGTGATATTTATGTAGACTCTACAGGTGTTGTTCATAGTTTGATTGCATTTGATATGTACAGTGGTGATAAATCCAATGATAGGTTTGTGGACCTAGGTCAATACTTTGGATACAAAAAGTCGAATCTTTTATACAACTATTAATGACTCATCTTCTTTTTACTGAGGAGCCATTAAACCAATTCTACTATGAATCCCCATTCTATTATATCAAAAATCTATATATTCAAAGATAGCTTTATCAGCTTCATCGAAATCGTGATAGATATTTCTATAAACCACTTAGTACCTGCCTCTTGATAGAACTTTTTGTAGTTTAACTGCTCGATAAGGTTGCCTATATTGATTAAATTTATCGATAACCTTTTGTCTAAATGTTTCGTATTTGAGTTGCTTCTTAGACGGCTTACTTATTAAAGTATTATAGTATGTACTTCTTGGAAACTTTAAGGCATTGTATAATTGTTTAACCATGTATTAGATTTGATTTGATATCAATACCATATTCCCCTATAGATTTTTTGTATTTCAATCTGTACTTCAAGCTCACGCATTTTTTGAGGGCCTTATATTCTTTCATAGATATTGTTTCTGAATCAGCAACTTTAATTAGAGAAAGGTTTTTAACTCTTCCTACGATAGTAGATTTTGAAATGCCATATTCTTATTCTAATTGAGGGCGGGGATAATTACCATTATTATAGAAGTCAACTAATTGTTGCTTAAATTCTGGTGGATATAATTTTTGATTTCTAGCCATGTCGAACAGCTTGGTTATCTTATAGGAGTTATTATAAGTTGTTCAAGTTTTTGTGTCTACAGTTATATATTAACACCAAGTTTACACATTCTTAAACCATTTGGGCAAAAGCGAAAGGGAGAGCATACGTAGTGCTGTCGGGTTACTTCACATATTAAAGGTTTTCATCCCATAAAATATTTATTTGGTACTTTTGTTATCTTTAAATGAACTGTAATTTTTTTATAAAAAGTACATATAAATCTTAGGTGTGTTATAAGCTAGTTGTAACATGATGAATAAAGTAAATATTTTGCATTAGATGTAGGATTGAGGTATAATTAAAGTAATTTTATGGTGAAAAATGACAACAGGTAAAGGAGAACACTATATATGTTTGGAAGAGGAGCCGACATAGGGATCGATTTAGGAACAGCTTCTGTTCTTATTTATATAAAAGGTCAAGGGATTGTGCTACAAGAACCATCTATTGTAGCCATTAATAATAAATCAGGTGAAGTCATTGCTGTGGGAGAAGAAGCAAGAGCTATGCTTGGGCGTACGCCACAAAATATTACGGCTATCAGACCATTAAGACGTGGGGTTATTGATGATTATGAAGCCACAGAAAAAATGCTTAAATATTTTATTCATAAGGCAATAGGACCAAGACTTATTAAACCTCGTATTGCGGTATGTGTACCTAGTGGGGTTACAGAGGTAGAAAAGCGTGCAGTAGAGGATGCGACTAGACAAGCAGGTGCTAGGAAAGTTGATATCATTGAAGAGCCTATTGCAGCAGCTATTGGTGCTGGTATTGATATTAGTAGACCATGTGGGAGCATGATTGTAGATATTGGTGGTGGGACAGCTGATATTGCAGTTATTTCTTTAGGTGGTGCAGTTGTAAATAAATCTATCAAAGTTGCTGGGGACAATTTTGATGAAGCGATTATGACTTATTTACGTAAAAAACATGGGATGTTAATTGGTGAGAGAACAGCAGAAGAGATTAAAAAGAACATTGGAACAGCTTATACAAGAGACTTCCCTGTTGAGATGACAGCTAAAGGACGTAACTTAGTTTCTGGGCTTCCGAAAAATATTGTGCTTTCTTCAGATGAGATACAAGAGGCCTTAGCTGGACCAATTGATGAGATTGTATGGGCAGTACGAGACGTACTTGAGACTACGCCTCCAGAACTTGCTGCCGATATATCAGATAGAGGCATTGTTTTAACAGGCGGTGGCAGCCTTATCTATGGATTAGACAAACTTATTGCCGAGAGAGTAGGGATCAATGCTGTGATTGCAGATGAAGCTATTTCTTGTGTTGCAGTTGGAACAGGTCTATTTGTAGAATACAAGTACTCTAGAAAAAATAGAAGGAGAAATGCATATGATTAGAGGTCTTTATATTGCTGGAACAGGTATGAATGTACAGACGAAAAAACTGGATGTCATCTCTAATGATTTAGCCAATGTGAATACAACCGGCTATAAAAAAGATGATGCAGTCATAGCGTCATTTAATGAAGTACTGACTTACAGACTCAAAGACATGGAAAACAATATTCCAAATGACAGAGCAATTGGATCAATGAACTTTGGTGCACGTGTGGATCAAATCTATACTCAATTTGCACAAGGCTCATTAGTAAAGACAGATGGCTTAGTGGATTTGGCTTTACAAGGAGACGGCTTCTTTACAGTACAAACACCAAATGGAGTGGCTTATACCCGTGATGGGAAATTCTCTATTAATGGTGAGGGTGCACTTGTAACCAAAGAAGGTTATGCGGTTATGGGAGAAGATGGCCCTATTGAGTTTGGAGAAGATTATTTAACCAATGGTGGTAAGCTTGCTGTCGGAGAAAAAGGCACAATTACTGTAGATGGTAGGAAAATTGATACATTAGCTTTAGTAAAGTTTAATGACAATCAAGGTTTAACTAAAAGAGAAGATAATCTTTACTTAGCAAATGGTGGTGCAGAACCTTTTGAAGGTAGTGTAATGCAAGGGTACATAGAAGCTTCAAATGTTAATCCAGTAACAGCGATGGTAGATATGATCACTGTTTCAAGAGCATATGAAGCTAATCAAAAGATGATTCAAGTTCATGATAATTTACTTGGTAAAGCGGTAAATGAAGTAGGACGTGTATAGGGGGTATAAGACAAATGATGAGATCATTATGGACGGCTGCTTCAGGTATGACAGCCCAACAAACAAATGTAGATACGATTTCAAATAACTTAGCAAACGTAAATACAGTAGGTTACAAAAAAGAAACAACTAATTTTAAAAGTTTACTTTATACAAAAATGGGCAATCAAGCAGAAACAAATGCCCCAACGACTATGCAAGTAGGACATGGTGTACGTATCGGTTCAAGTAGTCGTATGTATACACAAGGTACCATCCAAAGAACAGGTAATCCCACGGATATGGCCATTGAAGGTAAAGGTTTTTTCACTATTATGCAAGATGATGAATATATGTATACAAGAGACGGTAACTTCAGAATGGCTATGTTAGATGATGGGAACTATGCTCTCGTTACAACAGATGGACATCCAGTTGTATCTATAGATGAAGAACCTATTGTTGTAGATGGTGGAATTGGTGTAGATAAACTTATCGTTGGTCAAGACGGTATGATTTCTTACATGGATGAAGAGACAGGGATGCGTATGGATATTGCACAATTACGTATTGTACAGTTTTCTAATACAGAAGGTTTAGAAGCAGCAGGAAGCAACATGTTTATGGAGACAGCAGCATCGGGTGTAGCACGTGTTGAAAGTGAAGAAGATGGACTTACAAGAAGTATTATTAAATCAGGTGTATTAGAAGGTTCAAACGTAGATGTAGCTAATGAAATGGTTAATCTAATTGTAGCCCAAAGAGCTTATGAACTTAACTCTACAGCGATTAAAACAGCAGATACTATGCTTCAACAAGCAAATGAACTTAAACGTGGTTAAGTAGGAGGAAGCTAAATGAGTATTTCAGGGATTAATTTAAATGCAACGCTTACAAGTCAACTAGAACTTCAAAAAACACAAAATGAAAATACAGATTTTGAAGCAGTGCTTCAGGATGCTATTGCAAGTAAAGATGATGAAGCATTAAAAGATGCATGTAAACAAATCGAACAATATATGCTTTCTAGCCTGTTTAAACAAATGAAATCTTCAACAGAAATGGGAGAAAGATTGATTCCTAAAGGTGACTATGAAGAGATGTTTGAAAGTTATTTAGTGGATGAACAATGCAAAATTATGTGCGATGCTGGTGGTATTGGTTTAGCTGACAGTATGTATAAACAGATAACAGGTGCTTATAACACACAACAGAACTATAAAAAATAAATTACTTGACAAATAAAAGTAATCACTTATATAATAAACTCAACAATTAAATAGCGATGAGTAATTCTTATCCAGAGAGGTGGAGGGACAGGGCCCTATGAAACCCGGCAACCAGTGTAGATCGCGGGTGCCAATTCCCACAAGTGCAGTAGCATTTGTAAGATGAGGATGTATCGTATTTACGATCAAGCAGACAAGGCCTCATTTAGTGAGGCCTTTATTTTTTTAGCTTAAATCAAGCATTCAACCATCTAACCTTTAAAATACATCGCTTATGTTGAATTCACAACCGTATTAAAGGAGGATTTTGAAAATGGCAAGAAGATTATTTACATCAGAATCAGTAACAGAAGGGCATCCAGATAAAATCGCTGACCAGATTTCTGATTCAGTTTTAGATGCAATTTATGCACAAGACCCACAAGCACGTGTAGCGTGTGAAACAGCTGTCACAACAGGTTTAGTACTTGTAATGGGAGAGGTTACAACAAACTGCTACGTAGATATCAACAAAATTGCACGTGATACAATCAATGAGATTGGTTACAACAACCCAGCCTTTGGCTTTGATGGCAACAGCTGTGGTGTAATGGTAGCGCTTGATGAGCAATCACCAGATATCGCAATGGGTGTAGATACAGCATTAGAAAAAAGAAATAATGAAATGTCAGATGAAAGCATTGAAGCAACAGGAGCAGGGGACCAAGGTATGATGTTTGGTTTTGCTTGTGATGAAACACCAGAGCTTATGCCAATGCCTATTTCATTAGCACATAAATTAACACGTCGTCTTACAGAAGTACGTAAAAACGGTACACTTAGCTACCTTCGTCCAGATGGTAAATCTCAAGTAACTGTAGAGTACGATGGAGATAAAGTAGTAAGAGTAGATGCAGTTGTTATCTCAACACAACATGCTGAAGAAGTTTCACAAGCACAAATTCATGAAGATCTTATGGAACATGTTATTAAACACGTCATTCCAGCAGAACTTTTAGATGATGAAACAAAATACTTTATCAACCCAACAGGTCGTTTCGTAATCGGTGGACCAGTAGGGGATTCAGGTCTTACAGGACGTAAAATTATCGTAGATACTTACGGTGGTTATGCAAGCCACGGGGGTGGTGCTTTCTCTGGAAAAGATCCAACAAAAGTAGACCGTTCAGCAGCTTATGCAGCACGTTATGTAGCTAAAAACATTGTAGCAGCAGGACTTGCAAATAGATGTGAAATCGAACTTGCTTATGCAATCGGTGTAGCACAACCAGTTTCTATCTTAATCAACACACATGGTACAGGCGTAGTAAGTGATGAAAGACTTGTAGAAATCGTAAGAGAAACATTTGATCTTCGTCCAGCAGGTATTATCAAAATGCTTGATCTTAGAAGACCAATCTACAAACAAACAGCAGCTTATGGACACTTTGGTCGTACAGATGTAAGCCTTCCATGGGAACAAACAGATAAAGTAGAAGCGCTTAAAAAATTAGCAGCTCACTAAGATATACAAATAGATATAACGGGATAGATTATGAATAGAAAGGGCCTACTTTGAGGGAAGTAGGCCTTTTAATATTGTAAGAGAAGGCCTCTACATTTCTGTTATGTACTTAAAAAGTTTGTCTACATATGATAAAATAAAAGTACTAATAAAAATAGTAGAGGAGCTTGCATGAATACAATTAAGATTACGAGAGAAAAAGAAGTATCAAGAAGTACCATGTATAACGTACTCTATATCCTTCCATTAGCGATGGTACTCTTTGCATTGATTACAACGAGTCCCAAGGAGCTTATTGAAGGGATAGGAACTATTTATAAGTCAAATGATATTTTACTAACGGATTACTTATTGATTGCTGGAACAGGCGCTACATTTTTGAATGCAGCAGTGGTATTGTTAGTAAATTTATGGCTTATTAAGCGATTGGAATTAAAGCCGAATGGGATCATTATTGCAGCATTATTTTTGCTAACAGGATTTAGCTTTATGGGTAAAAATATGTTTAATATATGGACATTCTATTTTGGGGGCTATATATATAGTAGATATCATGGTATATCTTATAAAAATGTAGTCATCATTAATATGTTTTCCACAGCTTTTAGCCCTGTTGCAAGCCTGATTGGCGAGATGATGGGACCTAATGTAATCGCAGCCTTGGTGATCATGGCATTAGTAGGTGGATTCATTGGATTCATTATGCCAACCGTATCTTCTCGTTTTGTAACATTTCACTCAGGATATAACCTATATAACATGGGAACTGCAGCTGGATTTGTAGGGATGTTAGTCTATGCCTTAATTAATGAAGCAAATATTGTAGTAACAAAAAATTATGCACTACTTGAAAGTAATGATTGGCGTGTGGTTATTTTCTTATTGTTATATTGTATAGCACTGATTATAATAGGTTACTGTATTAATGATAAGAGCTTTAAAGGCTATAAACATTTAATGAAGCATTCAGGTAGATTGATTACAGATATGATCAAGCAAGATGGTTTTGGGCTCAGTTTAATGAATATGGGATTTTTAGGCCTCATGTGTATGGGATTTATATTCATATTAGATGGAAGTTTTAATGGACCAGTTGTTGCAGCGATGCTGACAGTAATGGGATTTGGAAGCTTTGGTAAGCATCCAAGGAATGTATGGCCCATTGTAGCAGGTGTAGTACTCGGATGGCACTTCTTTAAGATAGATACTTCTACCTCTATGTTGATTATTTCAGCTCTATTTGGGACAACCCTTGCACCTATAGCTGGTGAATATGGATCAATTATAGGGATGTTGGCAGGTATATTACATGCTACACTTATACAAAATATAGGTGCTTTGCATGGTGGATTAATGTTATATAACAATGGATTATCAGGAGGTATCATAGCAGCTATTTTAATACCTGTTATTGATGCATTTAAGAAGGAGAATAAAGCGTGAGACATGAAGTAAAAAAGATTTCTAAGATGGTAGATGAATTAACAACCTTTTTCTTAGAACATCAAGCACAAAGTTTAGAGATTAAAATTAATAATTTAGTAGATCGTGAGATCATAATGGTAGAAGCAATAGCCTTAGATGATATAGCACTCTGTGTCAAACGTTTACAACGTTTTCTAAGTTACCCAAGAGAACGAGAAATGGAAGAATACTACTGGGAGCTTGCAGGTGAAACAGATAGTTCAGAGGAATTAGGACTTGTAGGAACCATGATTGATGAAGCAAATATTGGTTATGATGAGGAGAAGATACAACTAGAACTTATACGTAGGAAATAGCAAAGGATAGGGTGGATAAATTGGAAGAACAATTAGTTATAGAAGGTGTCGTCGATGACATCATATATCAAAACGAAGAAAATGGTTATACAGTATGTACAATTGAATATGAAGGAGAAGAAGTGTCTTGTGTAGGAAGTATGCTAGGCATTCATCCTGGAGAAGAAATACGTATTGTGGGCCAATGGGCTACCCACCCTATCTATGGAAAGCAACTCAAAGTGGATACTTTTGAAAGAAGTATTCCAAAGACTGTACAAGGTATAGAACGTTATCTGGCTTCAGGTGCTATTAAAGGGATTGGACCTAAAACAGCAAAGAAGATTGTCAAGCATTTTGGTCTAGATACCTTCCGTATTATAGAAAGTGAGCCAACAGTCCTTTCTCAGATTCAAGGGATTAGTGAGAAAAAAGCGTTAGAGATTAGCGAAGTCTTCCGTGCACAGCATGAACTACGTAATGCCATGCTTGTCTTACAAGAGTTTGGGATTACACCAACCTATGCCATCAAAATTTATAAACGTTACAAAGATAAGACTATAGAAGTGATTAAGAGTAATCCTTATAGATTAGCAGAAGATATCTTTGGTATTGGTTTTAAAAAGGCCGATGAGATTGCCGCACAGATTGGAATCGATAAGAATGATCCACAACGTATTAAGACAGGGATTCTTTATATTCTTAATACGTATACGTTAGAGGGACATACTTATATGCCAAGAGATATTCTTGTAGAGAAGAGTTTACAGTTACTTGGTGTGACAGAAGATTTTGTAGACCATGCCATGATGGAACTTGGAATACAAAAAGCAATCATTGTCAAAAATTATAATAATGTAGCTTGTGTTTTCTTAAGTAGGCTTTATCACTGTGAGGTCTCTATTGCAAGGAAGCTGATCGATTTAGCAGCGACTTATGACAAAGAAATGCCTTTTGACTTTGATAAGGAACTTAAGCAAACAGAGAAAGAACTTTCTATTCAGTTAGTTGAAGAGCAGAGAGAAGCAGTGCGCTACGTATTGATGCATGGGGTCACCATCTTAACAGGGGGGCCAGGTACAGGGAAGACTACAACTATTAAGGCAATCCTTCATATGCTAGAAAAGGCCAATGAAGAAGTACTCCTTGCAGCGCCTACAGGACGTGCGGCAAAACGTATGAGTGAAGCTACTGAGATGAAGGCACAGACTATACACCGTCTCCTTGAAATTGGTTATCTTAAAGAAGATAGTAGTAGACAAATGTTCAACCGTAATGATGAAAATCCATTGGAAGCAGATGTTGTCATCATTGATGAGATGTCCATGGTCGATGTGAATTTAATGTATGCCCTCTTACAAGCAGTACAAGAAGGGCAAAGATTAATCCTTATTGGAGATGCTGACCAGCTACCATCAGTAGGTGCTGGGAATGTACTTAAAGATATGATTAAGAGTGAACGCCTTCCAGTTGTACGCTTAACTCAAATCTTTAGACAGGCACAAGAAAGTGCCATTGTTATGAATGCCCATCGTATTAACCAAGGGAAAGAACCTGTATGTAATGAAAAAGATACGGATTTCTTCTTTATGAATAGAAGTATGCAACAACAAGTTCAAGAGACTATTGTAGAACTGATTATGAAACGTATTCCGAAGTTCCAAAAAGTAGATTTCCTCAAAGATATACAAGTTCTTGCACCTATGCGCAAAGGTTTATTGGGAGTCAATGAACTCAATAAACTCCTCCAAGCAGCTCTTAACCCACCTTCAGTAGGCAAGATTGAGAAGGACTACCGAGATAATATATTCCGTGTAGGGGATAAGGTCATGCAGATTAAAAATAACTACAATACCCCATGGAAGATTTATGCTCATACAGGCTATCCGCTGGATGAAGGGATAGGCGTCTTCAATGGTGACTGCGGTATGGTTAAAGATATTGACCTAGGTAGAGAAATACTAACTGTTATCTTTGATGATCAAAAAACAGTAGAATACGAATTTAACCAGTTAGATGAATTAGAACTGGCTTATGCAGTTACCATTCATAAATCACAAGGAAGTGAATACCCTGTAGTCATCCTACCAATCCATAGCGGACCACCTATGCTTCTTAGCCGTAACTTACTCTACACTGCAGTAACTAGGGCAAAGAAAATGGTTGTCATTGTAGGGATTAAAGATACAGTAGGGCGTATGATTGAAAATAATAGAGAGCTTGAACGTTACTCTAGCTTAGCGATACATTTGAAGCAACTTATATAAAATCTAGGGAGTGAGGGCATGTAGTCAAGCTTGTTGTATTCCAACTTTTAGTCTAACAGTCAAAACTCGAAAAAGAACAACACTTTTTCTCAAACATTTCCCTAAAACCAGTTTGATTACATTTTCTAAGCCTCTCTAAAAAGGTTGCGGAGAAAGTCTCCATACAACAACTTGCCTACAGCCCATCACCTAAATTACTAAGTTTTCACTCCATCAGAAACTTTTAAGAAATGACCCGTTAATTAATGAAATATAAGGAAAGTGGGAAAAGAGATGTTCTTAGAAGTAGTAAGAGAGTGGCTGTGCCCTAATAAATGTATCGTATGCAGGAGTTTTATAAAAGAAAATAGTGAAGTAGGACTGTGCCTTCATTGTGAGGAAGCATTATTAGAAAGGAATCTATGCCCGAGGTGTGGAAAGCCTTATAGTGTGGATTCTAGTGTGTGCAGCTACTGTAATGAAGTGCCAAGAGGTGTAACACGTATTCTGGCACTTTTTCCCTATGTTGACTTCTATAAAGAAAGTGTATTAAGATGGAAATATACGGGTATTCGGAAATATGCAAAAGGTTATAGTGTTCTCATGGCTAATCTTATTCAAAGAGAACATTTAGATATTGATTGTTTAATTCCTGTACCAATTGCTAGGCATAGATATTTTGAAAGAGGTTTTAATCAAGCTTTTGATTTAGCGCACGAAGTGAGTAATGACACAAGTATACCTGTGTTGGAGTTACTTGAAAGAGCTTATGATACAAAGCCACAGTCTGCGTGTAAGAAAGAAGAACGTGCAAAGAACATTCATAAAGCCATTAGGGTTAAAGAGGATACGAAGCAGGACTTACAGATAGAAGGTAATGTGCCGATTAATATTGCACTTATTGATGATATCTATACAACAGGAAGTACTGTAGCAGAATGTATTAGAGCACTTAAACAAGAAACATCTATTCAAATTCAAGATATTTATGTATTAACAGTTTGTTTAGCTATATAGGAGGGATGAAATCATGGAAGTTAAATCATGTAAAAGATGCGGGAAAATCTTTCAGTACATTACAGGTGCACCACTTTGCCCAAAGTGTAAGAAAGATGAAGAAGAACTTTTCCAAGTAGTAAAGGCTTATTTAAGAAAAAATGTAGGTGCTACCATGGAAGAAGTGTGCCATGAAACAGGTGCAAGTGTGAAAATGTTAGAGCGTTACTTAAGAGAAGGGCGTCTAGAAGTTATGCCAGGCTCACCTATTACACTAAGCTGTGAACAGTGTGGTACAAAGATACGTACAGGGAGACTGTGTGATAAATGTCGTGCTAAATTAAGCTCAGACTTAGGAAGTGCAGCAAAAAGTATTAGAGATACACGACTTACAGAACAAGAAGCTACGGCAAAAATGCGTTCTTTTAACCCAGGTGTGAGAAGATAAATATAAAAAGGTACATAAAAAATAAGGATTTAATAGAGTGTATAGTATACAAGTGTATACTTCTCTATTAAGTCCTTATTTATTTTTTAAAAGAAAGGTATACTTTAATATTATAAAGTATCAAGCTAAAGGACCGATATATATAGTACAGTTGAAAAATGGAAGAGAAGGAAGGAGTCTAAGACATGAGAGTGGCAGGCATAAATCGTATTGGAGAAATTTATAAGACTCAACAAATGAAGATGGAACCAATCAAAACAAAAAAGCAAGATGAAGTTCAACTTTCAACGCTAGCAAAAGACTATCAATATGCATTAAATGCAGCAAAAAAACTACCAGATGTGCGTCAAAAGGAAGTGGATACGATTAAAGAACGTATCAGTTCTGGAACTTATAATGTAGACATGCAAGAGGTAAGTGAAAAAATTATGAGTAGATTCGATATGAAGGGCTAGAAAGATAATGGCAGGAATTGTATACGATTTATTAGAAATATTAAAACACCAGCAAGAATGCTACGAGGGTCTTGTGACCCTCGCTACATATAAAACAGAGTCTGTACAAAACAAAAACTTAGAACTCCTTAGTCAAATTGTAGAGAAGGAGGAAGAGTTTATCGGTAGACTGAATCTTTTAGATAAAAAGAGAGAAGGTATGCTGAAGGATATTGCACTTGTAACAGGGCTCAAATATGAACAACTCACTTT
Source organism: Holtiella tumoricola (assembly GCF_027857615.1). Taxonomy (NCBI): domain Bacteria; kingdom Bacillati; phylum Bacillota; class Clostridia; order Lachnospirales; family Cellulosilyticaceae; genus Holtiella; species Holtiella tumoricola. The sequence continues at coordinate 163,539 of NZ_JAQIFT010000046.1, read as the reverse complement.
AACAAAACTCATGGAAAAGATGGGGATGGAGCTTGAAATTAGCCAAGATTTATTAAAGGTAAGAGAAGAAATCTTAGAGCTTATGGAACAGCTTAAAACTCAAAATGAAATTAATAAGATGGTTCTAGAAGAATCACTGGATTACGTGAACTTTACTATCAATGCTATAAAAAGTACGAAGATGACTCAAATTCCAGTCAATTATGGCAGACCAGGAGAAGAAGAAACACTTCAAACACGTAGTTTATTTGACAAAAGACAATAGGAGGTGGGAAGATGTCATCAATTGCTAGCTTAGGCCGTGTGACATCAGGTCTCAAGGCGGCACAGACCGGGTTACAAGTTACAGGACATAACATAGCCAACGTCAACACAAAAGGTTATACAAGACAACAAGCACTACAACATGATTCAGGCTATATGACGGTAGGACAAAATGGTGGTAGACTTCAGCAAGTAGGGATGGGTGTATCCGTTACAGAAATTAGACAAATCAGAGATGAATTCGCAGATAAGCGTTTTCGTACGGAAAACTCTGTGCTTAATTTCTATATGGCTAAACAAAGTGCTACATCAGAGATTGAATCCATATTAGATGAACCTTATGGGGCATCTATTAGTGGGATGCTTGAAGACTTCTGGAAGCAAGCGCAAAAGTTATCTACCAATCCATCAGGGGTAGAAGAGCGTCTTGCCTTTATTCAAACAGCAGATGTTTTGATGAAGCGTGCCAATCAAATTATGGGTGGCTTAGGTGACTACCAACAACACGTAAATACACAAGTTAAAGATGCTATTAAAGAAATCAATGATATGCTTTATAGCGTTAGAGATTTAAATGATAAAATTGCAAAAGCAGAAGTTAATGGTGATCGTGCCAACGATTTAAGAGATCAACGTAACCTGCTTTTAGATGAACTTTCAAATTACATAGATATTGATTACTCTGAAGATAAAGATGGTAGAGTCAATGTGAAAACAGAAGGAAGAAACTTAATAGATGGACCTTTTGTAGTTGAGTTACAAGCGAAAGTCCTTCCAAATGGTTCAGGATTTGTCGTACCAGTATGGAGTGATACGGGCAAAGAGGTGTACAACCTAAACTCTGTTGTAAGTAGTAGTACAGGTGATGATACAGGTTACTTAAAAGGTTTACTTATAGCAAGAGGGCCTATGGCAGCAGATAGTAATACAAGCTGGGATAATATTGCCCTTAATAATAAAGAAAGTGTAGATAAATTAGGGAATAGCTTCGTTATTCCTAAGTTACAAAAACAACTTTCTGAGCTTGTTGGAGAGATTGCTAATGTAGTCAATGATACGTTAAGTGGAACAGGAATAGGGGATCATAAAGGTGCAATGGGGATTCCTATGTTTGTACCAAAGAATTCTACAGACGGTACCAAGTTACCTGCACAACCAAAACTTGAAGACTATCCAGATGATGTAGAAGCCTACAATCAAGCTATGAAAGATTATCGCGTGGCTATTAAAAAACATCTTACAGCAGGTAACATTCAAGTGAATCCAGAGCTTCTTCAAGATGGTGGCTACAATAAACTTGGAACGGTAGATGGTGATCCAGATAATATTGGTGATAATAGTGTGGTAACCAAGCTTTTAGATGAATGGTCTAAGACACGTGAGTGGCCAAGAGAGCCAGAAGGTGGTTGGGGTACAGCAGATGGTAAGGCACCAACAAGTGCACCAAATGGTAAAAACTCTAACTTCATGGACTTCTATGCTGAGATTGTATCTGAAGTAGGTTCAGAAGGCTCAGAATACAAGAATAAGATCAAAGAGAAAAACACTCTTGTAACAAGCATTGATAATGATCGTATGGCAATGGGGGCTGTTTCACAAGATGAGGAAATGTCTAATATGCTTAAATACCAATATGCCTATAATGCAGCAGCCAGAATGGTCAATATGCTAGATGGGATGATGGATACTATAATCAACAAACTATAGGAGGAACTTATGGGATCGGCTTTTTTTGAAATGAATATAGCGACAACAGGCCTCTTTGCAGCACAAAGAGGGCTAGCTGTAACTTCTAATAATATTAACAATGCAGCAACAAAAGGTTACTCAAGACAAGTACTTGATCAACGTGCTTCTAGTGCTATGCCAGGTTACGGAAGAGGAATGATCGGAACTGGAGTAGATACTACACAAGTACGACGTGTAAGAGACTCTTATCTAGATCAAAAGATGTGGGGACAAAAACCAGCGTTAGGTGAATATAAAATCAAAGCAGAACAAAACAGTATTATTGAAAGCGTATTTGGTGAACCAAGTGATACAGGCTTTACGAAGGTATTTGATGACTTCTTTACAGCAATCGATAACCTTTCTAAGTTGCCATCAGAGGGAGAGCGCCAAGAAGCCCTTAGACAAATGTCTATTAGTTTTACTAAATATTATAATTCTGCAGCACAGAAGTTAACAGAGTATCAACGTGACTTGAACTTTGAGATGAAAGCTAAGGTAGAAGAAATCAACAACCTTGTGACACGTATTACAAGTTTAAATGATCAAATTTATCGTGCAGAGCTAAATGGTGATATCGCTAATACATTAAGAGATGATAGAGAACTCTGTGTGGATCGTCTCTCTCAAATTGTAAATATCGATGCTAAAGAAGTAGATGTTACAAGACCAGATGGTAAGGTGGATAAGCAATTCCAAATTAAGCTCAATGGTCAAGTATTAGTAGATGGCACCTATGGACGTTTACTTAAAGTTTCTGCAAGAACAGAGGGTCAGAAGAAAAATCCAGAAGATGCAGATGGTTTATATGATATTAAGTGGGAAGATGGTCTTCCTTTCTATATGGATGATAAGGACCTTTCGGGAGAGCTAAAAGGGATTATCGACATGCGTGACGGTAGAGGAAGTAGTAGTTTTACTATGAATGGTGAACAACAAGATCCATCTATCACTTACAAAGGTATTCCATACTATATCAATAAGTTAGATCAGTTCGTTCAAACCTTTGCAAAGAGCATGAATGATGTCTATAACCAAGCTGGAACAGATGGCGGACAAGTTTATACAGACTTAACACTAGATGATGGTACAATCATAAAAATTCCCAAGCATGCACTCTTTAGCTATACAGAAGGTAACGGTAAAACACCAGTAAGTATAGAAAATATGCTTTTAAAAGATGCTAAAGGCGATATTATTGTGGACCCAGTTACAGGTGCAGCACAAATTGACTACAGCAAAATGACAGCTAAGCAATTTTCAGTGTCTGATACGGTTTATGAAGGTGCAAGTAATATCCGTACTAACTTTGAACATGACCCAGTTGATGGGAGCAATCCAAATCCAAGTAGCAATGACTTACTCCTTGCTCTAGGTGCACAAAAGAATAACAATAAAATGTTTAAAGATGGCGATCCAAAAGACTTTATGATTTCTATGTTTAGTGAACTTGGGATCAATGCCAAAGAAGCAGCCATGTATCAAAAAACACAAAAAAATGTGACGACAACTATAGAAAATCAAAGGTTAAGTGTTTCTCAAGTAGACCCAAATGAAGAATTTATCAACTTAGTTAAATATAATCAAGCTTATCAAGCAGCAGCCAAAGTACTAACAACGATGGATGGCATTTATGAAACAACTATATTCAAACTTGGTAACTGGTAAGCAAAAATAATAACATAGAGATTTTAGGCACTTGAGTTAGCTATATATGATTTTTAGATAAAAGAAGAGTAAAATAGCACACATTAATAAGAGCAGAGTATGTTTAATTAGAATAGACGACGAGACAAGGTGAATTGATAAATAACCAATTAAGAAAGAAGGTGCAACATGCGAATTACACAAGGAATGATTCAAAACAGCTCACTGAATACGATGTATAACAATATGGGCAATCTGAATAACCTTTATAATCAGATGAACACACTTAAGAAGATTCAACGTCCATCAGATGACCCAATCATTGCAGGACGTTCACTTAAATTAAGATTAAATGTAATGGAAGCTACACAACATGCAAGTAACGTAGATGAGGCTACATCTTGGATGGAAGTGACAGAAGCAGCATTAAAGAATGCAACAGAGATTATTAAGGATATTCGTACACGTTGTGTACAAGCAAGTAATGGGACACTTACATCAGAAGATAGACAAAAAATCGTATCTGATATGAAGCAACTCTATAATCAGCTTAAACAAGAAGCTAATGTTACTTATGCAGGGCGTTATGTATTCTCAGGGTATAAAACAGATCAGCCTGTATTTTTAGAAAAAGAAACAAAGTTAGAAAAAGACTTAGAGCTTAAAGCAGACCTTAAACTTACAGGAGATATGACACTAAAAAGTGATTTAGAGTTATCAGCAGATACTATTGTTACAGAAGATATTACGCTACCAGCTGGTACAAAAGTGACAGTGGATCCAAAGGACTCAAAAAGAGTTGTAGTCAATGATGATGGTACAGTAACGATTAAAGCAAGTACAGCTAACCCACCAGAAAAGCTAGGTGTAACCGTTACGATTCCAGCAGGAACAGAGTTAAAGGTAAATACGACAATACCAACAGGTACCACACTCCCAGCAGGTGAGATGTTTCCAGCAGGGGTACTTAATCCAGCAGTACATGGCTATACAGAGGGGCAACGTATTGAATATGAAATAGGTGTTAATAATACCTTAGACGTGAATACGCTTGGTATGCCAGAGATGATGAATAACTTACTTAATAATATAGAAGGTATGCTAGATAAACTCAGTGATAAGAGCTTAACAGATGAAGAACTCAATCAAATCTTTACAGATATGATTGAACAGATGGATAATCGTCTTAAAGAAACTTCAGAGATGACAGCAGAGTTAGGAAGTAAACAAAATAGACTTGAGTATACACAATCTCGTCTAAAAGATGATAAAACTAACTTTACAGAGCTTCTTTCAAATACAGAAGATGTAGATTTAGAAGAGGTGTATGTAGAATTCAATACCCAATACATGATTTATCAAAGTGGTTTACAAGCAACGTCTAAAATTATTATGAATACCCTTGCAGATTTCTTAAGATAGTAGTAGCTATGATTCTGGTTCTATCTTACTAAGAATCGAGTACTATATAGAAGAAAACGTGAATAGAAACAAAAGGATATCGAATATCTATAAAGACATATAAAATTGCATATAAGATATTGATTTCAAGAGCTATAGTACAAAGAAAATTGTCCTATAGCTTTTTGCATATCAAAACAGTACAATAAGGATAAAGGGACTATCCTAGAATTCAAACGAAAGCTAAACTTTACTCGAATTTAAATAATTAGATAAAATATAAGTATGATGAGAAAAGAGGTAGGAGAGTATATGACACTACAAACACGTTTTGGAAGAATAGAAATTGATAAAGATAAAATCATAGAATTTAAAGAAGGTATCCCAGGATTTGAGACATTAAGAAAGTTCATTCTAATCGAAGATGAAGAGAGTAAGTTCTGTTATTTACAATCTGTTGAAGAAGGGGCAATTGCTTTTACCATTATTAGTCCAGAATGGGTAAAATCAGACTATGCACCATGTATAGGAGAAAGTTATTTTGAGAAACTAGGTGGAGGCAAGACAGAAGACTTTGCACTCTACAATATAGTTGCAGTTAGACAACCTATAGAAGAAACAACCGTCAATCTACAAGCACCATTACTCATACATACAACTAGAAGGCTAGGTGTACAAGCTATTGTAGAAGGTAAAAATTATCAAGTGAGACATAAGTTGATTGAACTGATTCAAGAAAGGGGCTAAAGAGATGCTTGCATTAACACGTAAGAAGGATGAAGCTATTATGATTAATGGTAATATAGAAATACGTATTTTAGATATACGAGATGGAAAGGTAAAGCTAGGGATTACTGCTCCAAAGGATGTAAGTATTCACAGAGAAGAAGTTTATATAGAAATAGAACATAATAATCAAGAGGCACTTATTAGCTCAGTAGATACTATGAAAAGCTTACAACAACTTTTTAAATAAATTTATAAAAAAATTGTCATAGCCTATAAACTTGTCCCGCAATAAGTCGATATATATTTTGAACAAAAGTTAATAGCCATACTTAACTTTTGACAAAACAAATCTAAAAAATAGGCAAGGATGCCGAACATTCCAAGGAGGGAATATTATTATGATTATCAATCACAATATGCAAGCAATCAATGCACACAGACAAATGGGTTCAAACCAAGTAAATGCTCAAAAATCAATGGAAAAATTATCTTCAGGTCTTCGTATTAACCGTGCTGGGGACGATGCTGCAGGCCTTGCAATCTCAGAAAAAATGAGAGGACAAATTCGTGGTCTTGACCAAGCATCAAGAAATGCTCAAGATGGTATTTCATTAATTCAAACAGCTGAAGGTGCTTTAAATGAAACACATTCTATCCTTCAACGTATGAGAGAACTTTCAGTTCAATCTGCAAATGATACAAACACAGATGATGATAGAAAGGAATTACAAAAAGAAGTAAAACAATTAACAGAGGAAATTGATAGAATTGCTAATACAACAGAGTTCAATACTAAAAAACTTCTAAATGGTGATCTAGGTATTGCTGCTAATACAAAAGATGTAAGAGAAGTGGGAGAACTTGGAGAAGGTACATATAAGGTAAATGTTACAACACAGGGAACTAAAGGAAATGTACAAACAGCAGGTGATCTTGATACATTGAATGCAAGTTCAAAAGTTACATTTGAAATTGAAATAGCTGGTGAAAAGAAATCAATTTCAGCCTCAGGAGATACTCTTGATAATTTAGTTAACTCAATAAATGAAGCACTGAAGAAAGAAGGGATAGCATTAAAAACAGAAAAAGCTACTAATAAGCTTAAATTTGTAGCAGAAGAGTTTGGAAAAGATGCGAAGATTACAGTTAAAGATAGTAATATCAAAAATTTGAATGCAGGTTCAGTACTTAATCTTGATAGTACAGAAGTTGTAGTAAAATTAGAAAAACTGAATACGGATGGTCGTACATATTCAGAGGTAGTTAAAGATATTAAAATTAATAATGATATTATGGAATATGAAGGTACAGTTATTAAGTTAGATAATACTAAATTAGGTGCAACGGGAGATGTATTATCATTCGTAGTAAATGATAATAGTGCAAACTTACATATTGGTGCAAATGAAGGCCAAAATATGTCTATTAATATTGGTACTATTGACAGCAACTCTTTAGGTACAGCGGAAACAAGTATTAAAGAAATTAACTTAGAAAGTTCTAAAGGTGCAGACTCTGCAATTAAAGTAATTGATGCTGCAATGAAACAAGTATCAGCACAACGTTCTCAACTTGGTGCATTCCAAAATCGTCTTGAGCATACAATTAATAACTTAGGTACATCATCAGAAAACTTAACATCTGCAGAATCACGTATTCGTGACGTAGATATGGCTAAAGAAATGATGGCTATGAGCAAAAATAACATTCTTCAACAAGCTTCACAAGCTATGCTTGCTCAAGCAAATCAAGCACCTCAACAAGTGCTTCAATTATTAAGATAATTAAATTTAACTCTGTAAGAGGATTGAGAGAATCTCAGTCCTCTTTTTTAAAATAAAATATAAGTGAATACTCTAAAAAAGATTAAACTAAGTCTTGTTTAGAGTGGTTATTTAAAAGGAGAAAATATGAAAAAAATACCTATGCTTATCCCAAAATATATAAAAGAATTTAAATGTACAGGTACAGCATGTGAAGACACTTGTTGTGGATGTTGGAAGATTACAATTGATGAGAGAACGTATAAAAAATATAAAAAGATACCTGATTATGAAATGAGAAAAAAAGTAGAAAAATACGTAGGTAGAAATAGAGTAGGAGGAGATAAACATGAAGTAGCTAAAATAAGGTTACAAAATAGTTATTGTCCATTCTTAAATTCGGACAAGTTATGTGAATTACAGTTAAAACTAGGAGAATCGTATTTATCTAATACATGCGCTATGTATCCTAGATTACATACAAGGGTAAATGGTGTAATGGAGCAAGGTCTGACTTTGTCATGTATAGAAGCGGCTAGAGTTGTTCTGTTAAATCAGGATGTAATGGAATTTGATCAAGAAGAAAGAGAGTTTACAGATAGAGATATTTATCTTCAAGAGTTTAAGACAAGGCCAGAATATCTTAGTTGGAAAGATTATTTTTGGGATATGAGGATTGTAATGATTAGTATACTACAAAATAGAAGCTATACAATAGAAGAACGTTTGTTGATACTAGGATTACTGTGCAAAGAGTTAGATCAATTAGCTAAAGAACAGAAGGTAGATGATATTCCGTATAGTTTAAATAGATTTAAGCAAAAAGTGGATGCCAATTTGTATAAAAATATTCTAGATGATATTCCGTCTATAGTAGAAATGCAATTAAAATTAGGTAAAGAATTGATAGATATACGTTATGAGATGGGTATAAATGATGATAAGTATAATAGATATATATCAGAAATCATAGTTGGTTTAAATTTAACTGTAGATACGTCACTAGAAAAAAGTTCAGATATTTACCGTGAAAGCTATGAAAACTATTATAGGCCATTTATGAATGAACATGGGTATATTTTTGAAAATTATTTAGTAAATTATTTCTTCTTAGAGCTTCTTCCTGTAAATAAGGAATCAGTATTTGAAAGTTATGTAGGTCTTATTTTGCACTATATTATCATCAAATTACACCTTATAGGGGTAGCAAGTATTCATAAAGAATTAGAGGTAGAAAATGTTATAGACCTTATACATGTATTATGTGGTACATATGAGCATAATCCACATTATTTTAACCGAATTTTAAGATTACTAAAAGAAAATGGATATATAGATTTAGCTCATATGGCTATCTTAATTAAAAATTAGATTTTAGCTCACTATAAAATGGAATAGAAATTAGTCGATGTATTAGTAGAAAAAGATTATTTTATATAATTAAGGGAGAGTAAATATATGGGTATTGAATTATTGAATATAGCTACTACGTCTCAAATGACAAACTCATCAGATAATATAAATGAAATGAATAAAATGGTACATTCTATCCAACAAGTTAAACAGCAGATGCAAGTAGACCCATCTTATCAACCAACTTTTCAAGAAAAAACGATTTTAAATGCTATTGAAGAAGTGAATAGTAAGTTAGCGGGAAAAGGAGTAGAAGTTGAAGTTTCATTCCATGAAAAAACTAAAGAAATGTTAGTTAAAGTGGTTAATACAGAAAGTAAAGAAATTATTAGAGAAATACCATCAGAGAAGCTTGTAGATATGATTGTATCTTTTTGTGAGATGGCAGGATTATATGTGGATGAAAAAAGGTAGGAGGAAAGTATATGCGTACAACAAGTATTAAATTTACAGGTATGGCGTCAGGTTTAGATACAGAATCCATTGTTAAGAGTATGATTGCGCCTTATCAAATGAAGGTTGATAGTAAATGGCAACAACAAACCTTAATGGAAATGCAAAAGAATGCTTGGAGAGATATGAATAAGCAAATTTTTGATTTTCATGATAAATATATAAGTAAGATGAGATTAGAAAGTACATTTAATAAGAAAAATATTAGTTTATCAAATCCATCTATAATTACTATAGATAAAAATGCTACCTTACCAGTAGGTACACATACCATAGATAGAATTGATCAATTAGCTGAAGGGGCAAGAATTACTAGTAAAGCAATTAGCGATATTGATACAACAAAAAAATTATCTGAACAAGATGGATATAAAGATTTAGTGGGTAAAAAAATAACTATAAATGGTAAGGAAATTGAAATTACTGAGGAGCATACTATTTCTTCTTTGGCTAAAGAAATGCAACAAGTAGATCCCAATATAAATGTTAACTTTGATACAAATACAAAAGCATTTTTTATTTCATCTAAAAAGACAGGAGAAAGTCATTCTATTGCTTTGGGAGGGGACAAAGATGTATGGAACAAATTAGGTATCTTAGATGCATCGACAACAGCATTAAAGATAGATACAACAAAAGATACTACATTAACTATTAAAGGAAAAGCTATTTCTATTAGCGCAGGAGAAACTCATGAAAATATCATCACTCAGTTAGAGGCAGCATTAAATGATGGAGTAATTGATGATAAAGATAAGTCAAAAGTGATTTATAGAGATGGGAAATTTATAGTAGGAGCAAAACAGAAAGATATTAGCATAATAGGAGATGGCATACAGAAAGAAAATATAAGTATAGGTAAAAATGCTATCTTATCATATAATGGAGTAGAAATTAATTCAGAAGCTAATAACATTAGTGTAAATGGAGCTAATTTTATAATAAATACAATAACAAAAGACCCCATTACACTTGTAGCTACACAAGATACAGATGCTATTGTAGATTTTATGAAAGAGTTTGTAACAGAATATAATAAGTTAATTGAAGATATTCATAATAAACTTGATGCAGCAAGCAGCAAATCATATAAACCACTTACATCAGAACAAAAGAAGGAAATGAGTGAGTATGAAATTGAGGCATGGGATAAAAAAATTAAAGATGGGATATTTAGAAAAGATCCTGACCTAAAATATGTTGTAGATTCTATGAGAGAAGTACTTTCGGGAGTAGTTGAAGGTGGTACATTTTCTTCTTTATCAGAAATAGGTATTAGTACGGGTGATTGGAAAGAAAAAGGAAAGCTCCATTTTGATGAAGATAAGTTTAGAAAAGCACTAGCAAAGGATACAGATGGGGTAATCCAACTTATTGCAGGATCTGGTGATCCTAAAAGTGTTTTTGAAAAGGACTTAGCAAATGGAGTCATATCTAGCACTAAGTCATGGGAAGAGCTAAAAAAATCAGAATTAGAAAATGATAAAGCATTAGTAGCTAAATATGAAAATCGTACAAAAAGTATTGGTGATAGATTATATGACTCTATTAATAACGTGTCACGTTCTACTACATTAAGAAGTGCTTATTCTTTTTACAATGATAAAGCTTTAGATAAAAAGATTACTGTGGCAAAAGATGATGTGAAGAAATTGGAAGAACGTATGTACCGTATGGAAGATATGTATTATAAAAGATTTATGGCTATGGAAAAAATGATGCAAAAACTCAACAGCCAAAGTAGTTGGCTTACAAGCCAAATGGGATAGACCAATAGGAGGACAGTAATGATAACTAATCCATATCAACAATATCAAAACAATTCCGTTATGACAGCATCACCAGGGGAATTAACATTAATGTTATACAATGGTGCAATTAAATTTTGTAACTTAACCCTTGATGCGATGGAACAAAAGGATGTACAAAAAGCAAATCAATCTAATTTACGTGTTCAAGATATTATTACTGAACTTCAAGCAACATTAGATACAAAGTATGAAGTGGGTAAAGAAATGGATAGACTGTATACTTTTATTAGACAACTTTTAATAGAAGGAAACATTCAAAAGAACCCACAAAAGGTTATCGATGCGAGAGAACTCATTCGTGAGTATCGTGATACTTGGCAACAAGTCATCAAGATGGCAAAGTAGTATTAAATAGATATAGATTAAAGGATGTGATCCAATATGGATATCGCAGCATTATCAATGGCACTTAGCCAAATGAACGTAGGCACTCAAGTGGGTGTAGCTGTTACTAAGCTTTCTATGGATATGGGAGAGCAAACAGGACAAGCTATGGCAGATATGCTTAAGAGTATGGAGCTTTCAGTCAATCCGAACTTAGGTAGCACAATTAACGTTAAGCTTTAACGATTACATAACAACAAACAAAAAGAGAAATAGTCTAACTAGGCTATTTCTCTTTTTTATACTGGGAATTATTTTAATCTAATGTGTATTCCATTCATCTCATTATTTCAAACCACAAGAAGCCACCCTAAGACAGTCTTCTCCTCCCTGCTTGCGCAAAGATTGACTTAAGGTGGCTTCTTGTATGGTGTGGCAGGATTATAACTTATAGCATCTTCCGAGTATGTAGCAGTAACCGTTGTATAGACAGAGCTGCTCCGTAGACGTGGTACTCTTGGACTTACCGCGCTACATGCGTTCCACGTTGGTGTGCCTGCAGTGAAAGGGATCCCTAATGGATGTATCATGCCAGGTGTCCAAGGCTGACCGTATGTACGCCGGATTTACCTCATACGTTGTCTGGGTAACAGAGTGTGTATACATTAGGTATGGGCTATTTTGAGGTGGAAGACACTATTTAGTTATAAGGTGGCCAGTGACCTACAGTTGCCACAACCTATAGGACTGGGTGTCTAAGGAAGGTAAGCTTATAAAGGCCAGGGAGGAGGAGCCTTATGTGCTTAATTTTTCTTAGACGGGTATCAGAGGAACAAGGGGCCTAGGACTTGTCCTATAGGATACCTATAAGGTGTTTATACCTTATATATATACATACGCCGCAGCAAGAGAAAATTCGTCGCAAAGCGTTATAAAATTTTCTCTTATTCTGTGGCCTACAATTTTTAGCATGAAGCATGCAACATACCTCACTATAAAAACTGTATACCTATATATACACGAAAAATAAAAAAAGTCTCCCAAATGTAAAGCAAAAAGATTGAATTTGTTAAAAGTGCTTAGATGAGACTAGAGTATACTGTACAAAAACACAACAAAAAGAGAGATTAAATCATAAGCTAATACCATGAGGTAATACATAGAAACAAGCCAATAACTTTTACATTCTTTTTAAATGGGTTATACTGTAAGGATAGGTATTGAACAAAAGAGAATGTGTAAGGAGCAGGCGATGATTACATTAGAAGAGATTAAAGAGATGTGTTCAAGTGCGACAATCTTTAATGATGCTAAGCATTTGTACGGTTTGGGGTTTGTAAAGAATATTCAAGTTTTTAAGTCACCTGAGGGTTATGAAGTCCAAGGGTGTGTAGAAGATAGAGGAAGACTTATAGATGTTTTAGTGAAGCTCAATGATGCAGGACGTGTCACACATAAATGTACCTGTAATGGGCCTTATGGCAATTGGTATATTTGTGAGCATGTGGCGGCATTACTCATTGAGTTTTGTGTGCGTATGAAAGAGGGCTCGGTAGAAGTACAGCCTATCGAGCAGATTTATGGTGCACAGATGTTAGACTTCTATGAGAATGAAGTGACAAAACAAGTACAAGTGTTGAAGAAGGGTTATATTAGTGTACAGCCAAAGCTCAATCATTTATGGGGAGATCGTTACGGTCTCAGTCTGCAAATAGGAGAAGACCGTATGTACATTGTGAAGGATGTCATTGCTTTTGCTTCTGCCATTGTCAATGAGGAGCAGTTAGATTATGGCAAGAACCTTTCTTTTATACATCATATAGAAGCTTTTAAAGAAGAAGATAGACCTTTTGTAGAATGGTTTGTAGATGAGGTTATTGCTAAGCAGATGTTAACGGATCAAATCCTAATGAACGGAAAAGGGAGTCGTATGGATAAGAAGTTGTTAACTTTAACGACTCAAGGATTTGATAAGTTATTTGAACTTTTAGAAGGGAAGAGTATTGCCTATGAAGGGGGCGTAGGGAATAGTTTAACTTTAATAAGAGAGAATCCTGTTTTGTTCTTTAAGGCTGAGCAACAAGACAGTCAATTTATATTAACGTTGAAAAAAGAACCTTGGGAGCTGATTAAATATCCTAAGAGTAGCTATATTATGATGGAAGATAGGCTGTATAAGTGTAGTAAGACTTATGCAGATGCTATTATGCCGATTTTAATCTTTATGCATGACATGCATACTAATGTGTTAGCCTTTGATGAAAGAGGATGGCAGCGTTTTGTGCTGACCATATTACCTAAGATTAAACGTCAAGTGGCATTAGAAATTGATCAAAGACTTTTAGAAGAGTACGATCCACCTAAGCTTGAGATTAAACTTTTCTTAGATAAAGATAGCAACAATAATATAGTAGGAAAAGTCACCTTCAAGTATGGACATACCAGTTTTAATCCTTATGATTCAGGAGATAATGTACAGATTGAAGTAGCACGTGAAGTGGGTAAGGAACATGCCTTTAACAATCTTCTTGCTCAATATCCTTTCAAAAATCGTAATGGACAAATTCATTTAGATGAAGAAGAAGCCATTTATGATTTCTTAAATAAAGGAGTAGAAACTTTACTTGAATTAGCTGAAATTCATATTTCCGAAGACTTAAAGCAGATGAAGTTTAAGAAGCCAACTATAGGTGCCATTGGCATTAAGATAGAAAGTGATCTGCTTAAAGTGAATTTTCAAGAGATCAATATGACCGCTGAAGAAATAGAAGCCGTTATTTTCGCTTATAAACAAAAGAAAAAGTACTATCGTCTTAAAAATGGTGCCTTTATTAATACAGAGGCTCATGATGTGGAGCAATTAGCAGCTATCTTAGAAGGACTGGATCTAGATTATGATACTATCTTGCAAGGGGAAGTGGAACTTCCTAAGTTTAGAGCCTTATACTTAGACCAAATCCTTAAGAAAAGTGATGAGATTCAAGTTGAACGTGATAAGTACTTTAAGCAAATTATAAGGGACATCAAAAATGTAGAAGATACAGATTATGAAGTGCCAGCTACACTTAAACGTATTTTAAGAAGTTATCAAAAAGTAGGTTATAGATGGTTAAAGACTATGGCGGCCTATGGATTTGGTGGCATACTTGCTGATGATATGGGACTTGGTAAAACACTTCAAGTCATCGCACTATTCCTTTCAGAAAAAGCTGAGAAGGCTCATCCAAGTTTAGTTGTAGCACCTACCTCTCTTGTTTTAAATTGGGAACGTGAGATTATGAAGTTTGCACCAGAATTGAGTGTATTAGTACTAGCAGGTGATTTTGAAAGTCGTAGAGAGCGAATAGAAAGCATTGCAAATTATGATGTAGTCATTACATCTTATGATACGTTAAAGCGTGATATCGATTATTATGAGGACTTAAACTTTAGATTCTGTATAGCTGATGAGGCCCATTATATCAAAAATCCCAATACACAAAATGCACAAGCCTTAAAGATGGTTAAGAGTGAAGTGCGTTTTGCATTGACAGGTACACCTATAGAAAATACATTAGCAGAGCTGTGGAGTGTGTTTGACTTTATCATGCCAAGTTATTTATACAATTACTTAAGGTTCAAAGGAAGTTTTGAGACACCTATTGTGAAGTTTGAAGATGAACGTGCAATCAATCGCTTACGTAGTATGGTGGCACCATTTATTATTAGACGTTTGAAAAAAGAAGTGCTTAAAGAGCTTCCAGATAAGACTGAAACCATCATTATTAACCGTATGGAAGAGGAACAAGCAACCCTTTATAAAGCGCATCTTGCTATGATGCAAAAGGAATTTAATAAGGAAGTTAAAGAAAAAGGTTTAGGCAAAAGCCATATCAAAATTTTGGCTATGCTGACACGTCTGAGACAGTTATGTTGTCATCCAGGATTGTTCCTTGAAGATTATGAAGGTGGTAGTAGTAAATTGGATCAATGTCTTGAACTTATAGAAGATAGTATAGAAGCAGGACACAAAATTCTTCTATTCTCTCAGTTTACGACTATGCTTGAGAAAATAGGTGAAGAGTTAGAGAAGCGAGATATTCATTATTATAAATTAACAGGTGAGACAAGGGCAGATAGACGTCTTGCCATGGTAGAAGCCTTTAATGAAGATACCACACCTATTTTCCTTATTTCATTAAAAGCAGGTGGAACGGGACTGAACTTAACAGGTGCAGATATTGTGATCCATTATGATCCATGGTGGAATGTATCAAGTGAAAACCAAGCGACAGATCGTGCGTATCGTATTGGACAAGAGAAGAATGTACAAGTCTTTAAGTTGATTACTCAAAATACGATAGAAGAAAAAATCAAAGAGCTTCAAGAAAGAAAGATTGGTTTAGCGGATAACGTCTTAACAGAAGGACATACATTGATTGGGCAAATGACAGAAAATGAGATAAGAGATTTATTTACCTTAGATTAAGTCTATATAGAACTTCTCCTAATGTGACGATAAATACAATAACAGATTCTATTTATCAGCGGAGGCGTTATGAAACAACAACTTTTAGAAGCAATTTTAGCTCTTACTCTTAAGCAACAATCAGCGTTACAACAAGAAGATTTAGAAGCCTTTGAAAGCTTATTAGAGCAAAAGCAAGAGCAGATAGATGCATTACAGGCACTTCATGAAAAGATGCCAGAGGCAAAAGAAGAAAGACATGAGGATTTACTCAAACAAATCGTGGCATTAGATACAGCCAATAATGCGGAGTTTAATCGTCAATTTGAAGAAGTAAAGGCAAATCTTCAAAAAACACGTCAGCAAATTCAAGATTTACGCCAAAGACAACATGTGAATGATGTTTATAATAACCCTTATGATGTATCCGATGAAGAAGGGATTTTCTACGATAAAAGGTAGGTGAGAGATATGGAAGAACTTTTTGCAAGTCTTAATCAAATCATAGAGTATTTAAACCAAATCTATACGATTACTCAGAACCAAACGACCATATTACTTGATAGTAACCATGCAGGGGAAAGTTTAGATTTAATAGAAGAGATGGCAGCTTATAAAAATGAAGTCACATTAGAATTAGAAAAAACAGAGCAAATTTTCCAAGGGCTTTATAATAGGGATAAAGCTGAAATTACAGACCCAGAAATACAAAAGTTACTTAAGCAAACGGTCTCACATGTTTTAGGACTTAAGGATAAGGTCATTCAATTAGAACAGCAAAATGTCCTTATCATGCAAGATCTTCTAAGACGTCTTACAGAAAAAGTAGAAATCCCTAAAAGTCAGGCTCAAGTTGCAAATGCTTATAAGCAACATAGTAAAGAGTAAAAAATAGAAAAATAGAGTATAAGGTTATATAAGGAGAGGCATAATGGATTATAAAGGTTCAAGATTAGATGAAATTTTAAAGTACAATGCTCAGTTTGTTGATGAAAAAGCTTATGAGGCTTATATAACCACTAAAAATCCTGAGAAGAAGTTAGTTATTCTATCTTGTATGGATACTAGACTTACAGAGTTATTACCTAAAGCGATGAATATCAAAAATGGGGATGCAAAGATTATTAAAAATGCAGGCGCAACGGTTATGCATCCTTTTGGAAGTATTATTCGAAGTATCATAGTGGCAATCTATGAATTTGAGGCAAAAGATGTCATTGTGGTAGGCCATCACTGTTGTGGGATGAGTAATCTAGATAGTGATGTTCTTGTGGAGAAAATGAAACAAAGAGGTATTGAGGAAAATATAATCTCTACGCTTTATCATGCGGGTATAGATGTTAAGAAGTGGCTACATGGATTTGAATCTGTAGAAGAAGCTATTAAGGAAAGTGTAGAGAGTATCAAAAACCATCCATTAATACCGAAGGACATACGTATTCATGGTGTGATTATGGATCCTTATACAGGGAAATTAGATGTTATTGTAAATGGAGATCACTAGTTTATAAGTTGAACACGTAATCTATAAATGAGACATTAGGTTTATAGATTACGAAAGTCCATAGGATTGCATGAATCTTCCTATTGCTAAATACATAAAGTGATGTTAAAATACAAATCACATCACAATTAGTTTTTGAAAGTATGCAAAAAGCTAATAAATGATAAAAATTAACAAATAATTGAGGAATAATCCTCTTGACTGTGTATTTCACAGTATGCTATATTAGACTTGTACCTAAATAGGTCTTTTTTTTATGGCAATTTTTAAGAGCTTTAACTCAAGTGGAGGTGTCAATCGTGAGAGTACAAATTACTTTAGCTTGTGAGGATTGCAAGCGTAGAAACTACACCATGACAAAGGATAAAAAAGCACATCCTGATCGCATGGAAACTAAAAAGTATTGCAAATTCTGCAAAACACATACACTTCACAAAGAAACTAAAAAATAAGAGTGTATGAATCAGTATTAACCAGGGAGGATGAGAAAATGGTTGAATTTTTTAAAGACTTCATAGCAGAAAGTAAAAGAATAGTTTGGCCAAACAAATCAGAACTTATAGTTAAGACTGCAAATGTAATCATATTTGCACTAATAGTTGCAATTATAATTTTTGGAATGGATGCGGTATTTAGTTACGCTCTACAACTGTTACGTCAAGTAGTATAATTGGAGGAACAACAATGGATGAGGCAAGATGGTATGTGGTACACACATATTCTGGATATGAAAACAAAGTAAAAGCTAATATTGAGAAAGCTATTAAAAATCGTAATATGCAAGACTTAATCCATGTGGTTGAAGTTCCTATGCAAGATGAAGTTGAAGAAAGAAACGGAACTACAAGAACCGTACAGAGAAAAACTTTCCCTGGATATGTACTAATCAAAATGGTTATGACAGATGATACATGGTATGTCGTACGTAACACCCGTGGTGTTACAGGATTCGTAGGTCCAGACTCTAAACCGGTATCTTTATCTGTCGATGAAATCAAAAGCATGGGAATTGATATTAGCGTTTTACGCCCACAAGTGGAAATTGGAGATGCAGTGAAGATTTTATCTGGTGCTTTCCAAGATTCTGAGGGAATCGTAAGAGAAATTCATGAAGCAAAAGAGGCAGTTATTGTATCTGTTCATGGATTCGGACGTGAATTCCCAGTAGAGGTAAGCTTCGATCAGATCGAAAGATTTATCTAAAACAAGTTTAGTTTTATAATTTTACAAGCAACGCGCGAGTGGGAGGGAATTCCCCGCGAATACCACATTTTCTTTAGGAGGTAACTAAGATGGCTAAAAAAGTTACAGGAATGATCAAATTACAAATTCCAGCAGGTAAGGCAACTCCTGCACCACCAGTTGGTCCAGCTCTTGGTCAACATGGTGTTAATATCGTTGGTTTCACAAAAGAATTCAACGAAAGAACAGCAAAAGATGCTGGTCTTATTATCCCAGTAGTAATTACTGTATATGCTGACAGAAGTTTTACTTTCATCACAAAAACTCCACCAGCAGCTGTATTACTTAAAAAAGCAGCTAACATTCAATCTGGTTCAGCAGTACCAAACAAAACAAAAGTTGCAAAAATCACTGAAGCTAAAATCAGAGAAATTGCAGAACTTAAAATGCCAGACCTTAATGCATCAAGCATTGAATCTGCTATGAGCATGATTGCTGGTACAGCACGTTCAATGGGAATCGTTATTGAAGGTTAATTCAAAACTAATTTAAAAATAATTTGAGCGCGTATATAGTACGTGGGAGGGCATAGTCCCCGATAACACCACAAGGAGGTAACGTTATGAAAAGAGGAAAAAAATATATCGAAGCTGCTAAACTTGTAGATCGTTCAAGCTTATACGATACAAACGAAGCTTTTGATTTAGTAGTAAAAGCGTCAAGTGCAAAATTCGACGAAACAGTTGAAGCACACATCAAATTAGGTGTTGACAGCCGTCATGCTGATCAACAAGTACGTGGTGCGGTAGTATTACCACACGGTACTGGTAAAACTCATAGAGTACTTGTATTTGCTAAAGGTGCAAAAGCTGATGAAGCTTTAGCTGCTGGTGCAGATTTCGTAGGTGCTGAAGATTTAATCCCAAGAATCCAAAATGAAGGTTGGTTCGAGTTTGATGTTGTAGTTGCTACACCAGACATGATGGGTGTTGTAGGTCGTTTAGGTCGTGTTCTTGGACCAAAAGGCTTAATGCCAAACCCTAAAGCTGGTACAGTTACTATGGACGTTACTAAAGCAATCAATGATATCAAAGCTGGTAAAATTGAGTACCGTCTTGACAAAACAAACATTATCCACGTTCCAGTAGGTAAAGTTTCATTCGGTCAAGAAAAATTACAAGAAAACTTCTCCACATTAATGAGTGCAATCATAAAAGCAAAACCAGCTGCTGCTAAAGGTCAATACCTTCGTAGTATCTCTGTTTCTTCAACAATGGGCCCTGGTGTAAAAATCAACCCAGCTAAAGCTGAATAATTAACAGAAACTGGTAGCTAATAAATGTTGACAACTTAAGATGGACATGTTATCATCTTAAGTGTTGAAAATGAATACTGTACCGCAGACAGTAGGTGCCGAAAGGCATAACGTATACAACCTACCGAGGTCTATATCATACTATGGACGGATGTATCACCACTTTGCCTGCGGAAAAAAGCAAAGTGGTATTTTTTTGACATAACCTGGAATTAGGAGGTGTAACAATGGCAAAAGTTGAACAAAAACAAGTTGTTGTTGATCAAATCAAAGCAAAATTAGAAGGAGCTAGTTCTATCCTTTTAGTAGACTACCGTGGTCTTACTGTAGAACAAGATACAGTTCTTCGTAAAGAACTTCGTGAAGCTGGTGTTGAGTACAAAGTATACAAAAACACTATGGTAAACTTCGCAGTTCAAGGAACAGAATTCGAAGCAATTTCTAAACATCTTGAAGGACCTACAGCTATCGCTATCAGCTATGATGATGCAACTGCTGGAGCTAGAGTATTAGCTAAAGTTGCTAAAGCTAACGAAAAGTTAGAATTTAAAGGTGGCGTAGTAGAAGGTACTTACTATGATGCAAATGGGATGTTAGCTATCGGTAATATCGCACCAAGAGAAGAATTACTTGGTCGTTTACTTGGAAGCATCAAATCACCTATTGCAAGCTTTGCACGTGTTATTAAACAAGTTGCAGAAAAAGACGCAGAATAATCTGCCTAGAGTTAAATTTACATTAATAATTAATTAGTAATTAAAATTACGGAGGTGCTTACAATGGCAAAATTATCAATCCAAGAAATCATGGAAGCTATTAAAGAATTAACAATTTTAGAATTAAACGATTTAGTAACAGCTTGTGAAGAAGAGTTCGGTGTATCAGCAGCAGCAGGCGTTATGGTAGCAGCAGCACCAGGTGCAGCAGCAGAAGAAAAAACAGAATTCGACGTTGAATTAACAAGCGCTGGTTCAGAAAAAATCAAAGTAATCAAAGTTGTTCGTGAAATTACAGGTCTTGGCTTAAAAGAAGCTAAAGAAGTAACAGAAGGAACACCAAAAGTTCTTAAAGAAGGCGTTTCTAAAGATGAAGCTGAAGCAATCAAAGCTAAATTAGAAGAAGTTGGCGCTCAAGTAACTTTAAAATAATTCCGGTTATGCTAAAAGGCAGCAATTGCTGCCTTTTATTTTTTTCCATGAATAATTTAGAATTAAAGAGATAAAAAAGAGGCAGTTACCCCTTGAAAGTAACTACCTTGAATGTTATATTTAAAATTGCTTAGCCAAAAATAAGGAAAAAGGGTTGACTTACCCTTTTTTTTCTGATAGCATATTAGAATGTGTCAGTATGTAAATATTTCTGTAAATATTATATCATACTGGTAAAAACATTACAATACATAATCTAACTTAAATGTATAATGATGTAAAAATCTACAATAGTTTATAAGATTATGTCACTTTAAGATTTACTCGGAATAATGCAGCATGCTGCATGATTTATAAATTTTGCAAGGGGTGAGAGAACACATGCAAAAATCTAAGATTCGTCCAATTAATGTGGGCAAACAAATTCGTATGAGCTATGCTTCAACAGATGAGATTTTTGAAATACCAAACCTTATAGAGGTACAAAAAGATTCTTACAACTGGTTCCTCAAAGAAGGGCTTAAAGAAGTATTCCAAGATATCTCTCCAATTACAGATTTCAATGGCAACCTTAGTCTTGAATTTGTAGATTTTGTTTTAGACAGCAAACCTAAATACACAGTAGAAGAAGCAAAAGAGAGAGATACTAACTATAGTGCCGCTCTTAAAGTAAAAGCAAGACTTCACAACAAAGAAACAGGAGAAACAATTGATAATGATGTGTTCATGGGAGATTTCCCTCTTATGACAGAAAACGGAACCTTCATTATTAATGGGGCTGAGCGTGTTATTGTTAGCCAGTTAGTACGTTCTCCAGGGATCTATTATGCAATCGATTTTGATAAAATCGGTAAAAAGCTTTACTCTGCAACAGTTATTCCTAACCGTGGAGCATGGCTTGAGTATGAAACAGATTCAAATGATATCTTCTATGTAAGAGTAGACCGTACACGTAAAGTACCAGTTACAGTTCTTTTACGTGCATTAGGACTCGGCAGTGATGCTGAAATTCTTGATACATTTGGAGAAGAACCAAAAATTCTTCAAACTATCGAAAAGGATACTACTAAGACATATGAAGAAGGGCTTTTAGAAATATACAAACGTATTCGTCCAGGTGAGCCACCAACAGTTGAAAGTGCGCAAACACTTCTTGGCAATATGTTCTTTGATCCTCGTAGATATGACCTTGCAAAAGTAGGTCGTTATAAATTCAATAAAAAATTAGCATTAAGAAACCGTGTTACAGGTCATAAACTTGCTGAAGATGTAGTAGATATGTTCACAGGTGAAGTAGTAGCAACAGCAGGTGAAAAAATCACAGTTGCTTTAGCTGACAAGATCCAAAACACTGGAGCACCTCATATCTATATCGCAGTAGCAGAAACAGATCGTCCAGTTAAAGTTCTTACTAACCAAACAGTAGACTTTAATCATTTCTTCCCAGATATTAATGTTGATGAAGTAGGCATCAAAGATGCAGTTTACTATCCAGCATTAGTACGTATTATTGAAGAATTTGATGAAGAAGACGATATTAGAGCTGCAGTTATTGCAAGACATAATGAACTTGTTCCAAAGCATATCACTTTAGAAGATATTTTTGCTTCTATTAATTATAATATTCATCTTGAATATGATTTAGGACATAAAGATGACATTGACCACCTTGGTAACCGTCGTATCCGTGCTGTAGGAGAACTCCTTCAAAATCAATTCCGTATCGGTCTTGCTCGTATGGAAAGAGTAGTACGTGAAAGAATGACAGTTCAAGACTCTGAGAGCATCAGTCCTCAAACATTCATTAACATTAGACCTGTTACAGCTGCTATTAAAGAATTCTTTGGTAGTTCACAGCTTTCACAGTTCATGGATCAAAACAACCCTCTTGCTGAGCTTACACATAAACGTAGATTATCAGCATTAGGTCCTGGCGGTCTCTCAAGAGAACGTGCTGGCTTCGAGGTTCGTGACGTTCACCATTCTCACTATGGTCGTATGTGTCCAATCGAGACTCCAGAGGGTCCAAACATCGGTCTTATCAACTCACTTGCTACATTTGCACGTATTAATGAATACGGCTTTATTGAAGCACCATACCGTGTAATTGATAAATCAACAGGTACACCACGTGTAACTGATGATGTAATTTATATTACAGCTGATGAAGAAGAAAACTACACAGTATGTCAAGCAACAGAAGATCTCAATGAAAATGGCGAATTCATCAATAGAAAAGTAAGAGCGCGTCGTCGTGAAGAAATTCTAGAATTCGATTACAAAGAAATTGACCTTATGGATATTTCTCCAAAACAAATTGTATCTGTTGCGACAGCTATGATTCCTTTCCTTGAAAATGATGATGCGAACCGTGCCCTAATGGGTGCCAACATGCAACGTCAGGCAGTACCACTTATCCGTACAAATAGTCCTATTGTAGGAACAGGTATGGAACACAAAGCGGCAGTAGACTCAGGTGTACTTGCAGTAGCTCGTGAAGATGGGATTGCAGAAAAAGTAACAGCAGATGAAATTGTTATCCGTTCAGAAGACGGTAAAAAACACTCATATAAATTAACTAAATTCTCAAGAAGTAACCAAGGTACATGTATCAATCAAAGACCTATCATCAACAAAGGTGATGTGATCAAAAAAGGTGATGTACTTGCAGATGGTCCATCAACAGATCATGGTGAACTTGCTCTTGGTCAAAATCCACTTATCGGATTCATGACATGGGAAGGTTACAACTATGAGGATGCTATCCTTTTAAGTGAAAGACTTATTAAAGAAGATATCTACACTTCTGTTCATATTGAAGAATATGAAGTTGAAGCACGTGATACTAAAGTAGGTCCAGAAGAAATCACTCGTGATATTCCAAACGTAGGTGAAGATGCACTTAAAGACCTTGATGAAAGAGGTATTATCCGTATTGGTGCGGAAGTACGTTCTGGAGACATCTTAGTAGGTCGTGTAACACCAAAAGGTGAAACTGAACTTACAGCTGAAGAAAGATTACTTCGTGCAATCTTCGGTGAAAAAGTACGTGAAGTAAGAGATACATCACTTCGTGTACCTCATGGTGAAGCTGGTATTATCGTAGATGTTAAAGTATTTACACGTGAAAATGGTGATGAATTATCTCCAGGTGTAAACAAAATGGTTCGTTGTTATATTGCTCAAAAGAGAAAAATCTCTGTTGGGGATAAAATGGCTGGACGACATGGTAATAAAGGGGTTATCTCAAGAGTTCTTCCAGTAGAAGATATGCCATTCCTTCCAAATGGTAGAGCACTTGATATCGTTCTTAATCCACTAGGGGTACCATCACGTATGAACATTGGACAGGTATTAGAAGTCCATTTAGGTCTTGCAGCTAAAGCACTTGGCTTTAAAATTGCAACACCAGTATTCGATGGCGCTCACGAGTCTGACATCATGGAAACACTTGTAATGGCGAATGACTATGTTAATAATACATGGGAAGAATTCACTGAAAAATGGAAAGACCGTATTGATGAAAGTGTATACAACTACCTTGAAGAAAACTTAGACCACCGTAAAGAGTGGGAAGGTGTTCCTCTTGACCACACAGGTAAAGTACAACTTCGTGATGGACGTACAGGTGAAGCATTTGATAACCCTGTAACAGTAGGTTACATGCACTACCTCAAACTTCACCATTTAGTTGATGATAAAATGCATGCACGTTCAACAGGACCATATGCAACAATTACACAACAACCTCTTGGTGGTAAGGCACAATTCGGTGGACAACGTTTCGGAGAGATGGAGGTATGGGCACTTGAAGCTTATGGTGCTGCGTACACATTACAAGAAATCCTTACAATTAAATCTGACGACGTTGTTGGTCGTGTTAAAACTTATGAATCAATCGTTAAAGGCGAAAATATACCTGAACCAGGTATTCCAGAGTCATTCAAAGTTCTTCTTAAAGAGCTTCAATCACTCGCACTTGATGTAAGAGTATTAACAAGTGATATGGACGAACTTCAAATCAAAGAAAGTGTTGAAGATGGAGAAATCGTAGCTGTTAATATTGAAGGTATCGAAGATGCACCACAAAATCCAGAGTTTATCGATGATGATGTAGAATTAGCGGAAACTGATTTAGAAGTAGAAGCAGATCTAGAAGAAGAATCTTTAGATTTTGATTTTGATGAGTCAGTTGTCGATGATTTATTCGAAGAACCAGTAGATGATTTTGATTTATAAAAGCTTAGAAGGGAGTAAAGGTCATGACTAATATGGATCAATCAGTCCTATTTGAAGCAATAAGAATTGGATTAGCTTCCCCTGAAAAAATTCGTGAATGGTCTAGAGGAGAAGTAAAAAAACCAGAAACAATTAACTACCGTACACAAAGACCTGAACGAGACGGGCTATTCTGTGAAAAAATATTTGGACCTAGCAAAGACTGGGAATGTCATTGTGGTAAATACAAACGTATCAGATATAAAGGTGTAATTTGTGATCGTTGTGGTGTTGAAGTCACAAAAGCAAAAGTACGCCGTGAAAGAATGGGACACATCGAGCTTGCAGCTCCTGTGTCTCACATCTGGTACTTTAAAGGTATCCCAAGTAGAATGGGGCTTATTCTTAATCTTTCACCAAGATTATTAGAAAAAATCCTTTATTTTGCATGCTATATTGTTACAGATCCTAAAGATACAGGGTTATCATATAAAGAAGTACTTACAGAAAAAGAGTACAGAGAAGCAGAAGAAAAATATGGCTATGGCTCATTTACCGCAGAAATGGGTGCAGAGGCTATTAAAAAACTTCTTCAAGATATCGACCTTGAAGCAGAAAGTATCGAACTTAAAGCAGGACTTAAAGATACTACAGGACAAAAAAGAATTCGTATTATTAAACGCTTAGAGGTAATCGAAGCATTTAGACTTTCTGGTAATAAACCAGAATGGATGATTCTTGATGTTGTACCAGTATTACCACCAGACTTAAGACCTATGATTCAACTTGATGGTGGACGTTTTGCTACATCAGACTTAAACGACCTTTACAGAAGAGTTATTAACCGTAATAATCGTCTTAAACGTCTTCTTGATCTTGGAGCACCAAACATTATCGTTCGTAATGAAAAACGTATGCTTCAAGAAGCTGTTGATGCACTTATCGACAATGGTAGACGTGGTAGACCAGTTACAGGCCCTGGAAATAGACCACTTAAATCTTTATCTGATATGCTTAAAGGTAAAGCAGGTCGTTTCCGTCAAAACTTACTTGGTAAACGTGTTGACTACTCAGGACGTTCTGTTATCGTAGTAGGACCATCACTTAAACTTTACCAATGTGGTTTACCAAAAGAAATGGCTATCGAGTTATTCAAACCATTCGTTATGAAAAAACTCGTATCTGATGGCTTAGCACACAACATTAAAAATGCTAAACATATGATTGAAAGACTTCATCCAGAAGTATGGGATGTTCTTGAAGAAGTTATCCGTGAGCATCCAGTTATGCTTAACCGTGCGCCTACACTTCACCGTTTAGGTATTCAAGCATTCGAACCTGTACTTGTAGAGGGTCGTGCACTTAAACTTCACCCACTTGTATGTACAGCTTACAATGCTGACTTCGATGGTGACCAGATGGCGGTTCACGTTCCACTTTCTGTAGAAGCACAAACAGAATGTCGTTTCCTTCTTTTAGCGCCAAACAACTTACTTAAACCATCAGATGGTGGTCCAGTAGCAGTTCCTTCACAGGATATGGTTCTTGGTACTTATTATTTAACACTTGATAAAGAAGGCGAAGAAGGCGAAGGCAAATTCTTTAGAAATGAAAATGAAGCTATTTTAGCTTATACAAACGGTGTTATTACACTTCATGCACGTATTAAAGTACGTAGAACTATTGAAATCAATGGTGAAATGAAGACAGGTATTACTGAAACAACAGTTGGACGTATTATCTATAACGAAGTTATTCCTCAAGATCTTGGATTTGTAGATCGTACAAACCCAGAAAATGAATTTAAATACGAAATTGATTTCTTAGTTGGTAAAAAAGAACTAGGAAAACTTATCAAAAAATGTATCAATACACATGGTGCAACTAAAACAGCTATTCTTCTTGATAACATTAAAGATTTAGGCTTTAAGTTCTCAACTCGTGGATCATTAACCGTATCAGTATCAGATATGGTTATTCCAGAGAGAAAAGGCGAATACTTAGCTGAAGGTGATGTTGCAGTAGAACATGTAACAAAACTCTTCAAACGTGGTCTTATGACAGATGAAGAACGTTACAATAAAGTAATTCAAGCATGGAATACAGCCAATGATAAGATTACTAAAGCCCTATTTGAAGGACTTGGTAAATATAATCCTATCTATATGATGGCTCACTCAGGTGCCCGTGGTTCTAACAACCAGATTAAACAGCTTGCAGGTATGCGTGGTCTTATGGCTTCTCCATCAGGACGTATCATCGAGCTTCCAATCAAGGCTAACTTCCGTGAGGGTCTATCAGTACTTGAATACTTCATCTCTGCCCATGGTGCTCGTAAAGGTCTTGCTGATACAGCTCTTCGTACAGCCGATTCAGGATACCTTACACGTCGTCTTGTAGACGTTTCTCAAGATGTTATCATCAGAGAAAGAGACTGTCGTCATGACGCAGACGCTACAATTCCAGGTATGTGGGTTCAAGCATTCAAAGATGGTGCAGAAGTTATTGAACCATTAAGCGAAAGACTTACAGGTCGTTTTGCAGCTGAAGCAATTGTTCACCCAGAAACAGGTGAAGTGATTGTAGAAGCAAACAAAATGATTCGTCCACAAGTAGCAGAGTATATTGATGCTATTGGTATTGAAAAAGTTAAAATTAGAACAGCACTTACATGTAAATCAAAAATTGGTGTTTGCGCAAGATGTTATGGTGCAAACATGGCATCTGGTAACGAAGTAAGAGTAGGGGAATCTGTAGGGATTATCGCTGCTCAGTCAATCGGTGAGCCAGGTACACAGCTTACAATGCGTACTTTCCATACAGGTGGTATCGCGGGAGATGACATCACACAAGGTCTTCCTCGTATCGAAGAGTTATTCGAAGCACGTAAACCAAAAGGGCTTGCAATTATTGCAGAGTTCCCAGGTGTTGTAACAATTACAGAAACTAAGAAAAAACGTGAAGTAACTATCACAGATAGTGAAAATGGGCAAGCTAAAACTTACCTTATTCCTTATGGTTCACGTATTAAAGTACTTGATGGTACTTATATTGAAGCCGGTGATGAGCTTACAGAAGGTAGTGTTAACCCACATGATATCCTTAAAATTAAGGGTGTACGTGGCGTACAAGACTACATGCTTCAAGAAGTTCAACGTGTATACCGTCTTCAAGGGGTAGATATCAACGATAAACACGTTGAGGTTATCGTTAGACAAATGCTCAAAAAAGTTAAAATTGAAGAAAATGGTGATACAGATCTACTTCCAGGTAGCTTAGTTGACATTCTCGAATTTGAGGATGTAAACGATAAAATGGCTGCTGAGGGGTTAGAGGTTGCTACAGGTAAAACAACTCTATTAGGTATCACAAAAGCTTCTCTTGCGACAGAATCCTTCTTATCTGCAGCATCATTCCAAGAAACAACAAGAGTTCTTACAGAAGCTGCGATTAAAGGTAAAATGGATCCACTTATCGGTCTCAAAGAGAATGTAATTATTGGTAAACTTATCCCTGCTGGTACTGGTATGGACAGATATCGTAAGGTAGAAGTCGAAGTAACAGAAGGTTAATATTGGAAAAAGGTCGCTCTTTTGGAGAGTGACCTTTTTTTACCATCAAAATTCGACCTTGACATTTGCATGTGAGAATGTTAAAATCGTTCAGTGTGTGATAGTTTGCACAAGTAAATACTGCATAAGCAGGAATTATTCATTAAGCGAGGAGGTGCCAGAATGCCTACATTTAACCAATTAGTTCGTAAAGGCAGAAAATCAATCGAGAAAAAATCTACTGCACCAGCGTTACAAAAAGGGTTCAACTCTTTACAAAAACGCGCTACAGATATCTCTGCTCCACAAAAGAGAGGTGTATGTACAGCAGTAAAAACAGCAACACCTAAAAAACCTAACTCTGCTCTTCGTAAGATTGCCAGAGTACGTCTTACAAACGGGATCGAAGTAACAGCTTACATTCCAGGTGAAGGACACAACTTACAAGAACATAGTGTTGTTTTAATCCGTGGTGGTAGAGTAAAAGACTTACCAGGTACACGTTACCATATCGTACGTGGTACTTTAGATACAGCTGGGGTTGCTAAAAGAAACCAAGCTCGTTCTAAATACGGTGCTAAAAGACCAAAACAAAAATAGTTTTAAGATGAGTGCTTAGCACTTATCGGTGCCCGCTTATGAATATAAACTGCTTACTAAGCGTTTAATATAGATGAGATTAGGGCACGCACGATCCCCCTATAAAGGGGACGAGTACCTATGATTTATCATAAATTTAGTTAAGGAGGGAAGACCGTGCCACGTAAAGGACATGTTGCAAAAAGAGACGTATTAGCGGATCCATTATACAATAGCAAGCTTGTTACTAAATTAATTAATAACATTATGCTTGACGGTAAAAGAGGAACTGCACAAAAAATCGTATACGGTGCATTCGACATCGTAGCGGAAAAAACAGGTAGAGATGCTTTAGAGGTGTTCCAAGAAGCTTTAGAAAACATCATGCCAGTATTAGAAGTAAAAGCACGCCGTGTAGGAGGTGCTACTTACCAAGTACCTATGGAGGTTCGTCCAGAAAGACGTCAAACATTAGGACTTCGTTGGTTAACAACTTACACACGTAACCGTGGAGAAAGAACTACAACAGAAGCGTTAGCTGCAGAGATCTTAGATGCACTTAACAACACTGGTGGATCAGTTAAGAAAAAAGAAGATACACACAAAATGGCAGAAGCAAACAAAGCATTTGCTCATTACAGATTCTAGGTTTTATAACCTTAAGGAGGCATTACCTTGGCAGGAAGAGAATATCCACTTGAGCGTACCAGAAATATTGGTATCATGGCTCATATCGACGCTGGTAAAACAACCCTTACAGAACGTATCCTTTTCTATACAGGTAGAAATCACAAGATTGGGGAAACTCATGAAGGTGGCGCTACTATGGACTGGATGGAACAAGAGCAAGAACGTGGTATCACTATCACATCTGCTGCAACAACTTGTTTCTGGGATAACAACCGTATCAACATCATTGATACTCCTGGACACGTAGACTTCACAGTTGAAGTTGAACGTTCACTTCGTGTACTTGATGCTGCTATCGGTGTATTCTGTGCTAAAGGTGGGGTTGAACCACAATCAGAAACTGTTTGGCGTCAAGCTGACAAATATCATGTACCACGTATGGCGTTCGTTAACAAAATGGACATCATGGGAGCTGATTTCTACAATGCAGTAAACATGATGAGAGAACGTCTTGGTGCAAATGCTGTACCAATGCAATTACCAATCGGTGCAGAAGATGATTTCGTAGGAATCATCGACTTATTAGAAAACAAAGCTTATATCTACAAAGATGATCTTGGTAAAGATATCGAATGTACAGATATTCCAGCTGATATGGCTGATAAAGCTGAAGAGTACAGAGCTGCTGCTATCGAAGCTATCTGTGAAACAGATGAAGAGCTTATGATGAAATACTTCGATGGAGAAGAAATTTCTCTTGACGAGTTAAAAGCTGCACTTCGTAACGCTGTAATCAACGTTCAAATTATTCCTGTATTCTGTGGTACAGCTTACAGAAATAAAGGGGTTCAAAGATTACTTGATGCTGTTATTTCTTACATGCCAGCACCAACAGATATCCCAGCTATTAAAGGTATTGATCCTGATACAGGAGAAGAAATGGAGAAACATTCATCTGATGAAGAACCATTTGCTGCTCTTGCATTCAAGATTATGACTGACCCATTCGTAGGTAAACTTGCATTCTTCCGTGTTTACTCAGGTACACTTGAATCAGGTTCATACGTATACAACTCAACAAAAGGTAAAAAAGAACGTATTAGCCGTATCGTACAGATGCATGCTAACGATCGTAAAGATATCGACAAAGTATACTCTGGAGATATCGCAGCTGCTGTAGGTCTTAGAGGAACTACAACAGGGGATACACTTTGTGATGAAAATCACCCAGTTATCCTTGAGTCAATGGTATTCCCAGAGCCAGTTATCTCTGTTGCTATTGAACCAAAAACAAAAGCTGGTCAAGAAAAAATGGGTATTGCTCTTTCAAAACTTGCAGAGGAAGATCCAACATTCAAGACTTACACAGATACAGACACAGGACAAACAATCATCGCAGGTATGGGTGAACTTCACCTTGAGATCATCGTTGACCGTCTACTTCGTGAATTCAAAGTAGAAGCTAACGTTGGTGCTCCTCAAGTTTCTTACAGAGAAACACTTGGTGGTGACGTTGACATCGATTCTAAATTCGTACGTCAGTCAGGTGGTAGTGGACAATACGGTCACTGTAAAGTTCGCTTCACAAGACTTGATCCTAACTCTGAACACACTTATGAATTCGTTAACTCTGTTACTGGTGGATCTATTCCAAAAGAATACATTCCAGCTGTTGACAAAGGAATTCAAGAAGCACTTTCAAGCGGACCACTTGCTGGTTACCAATTAGTTGGTGTTAAAGCTGAGTGTTACGATGGTTCATACCATGATGTCGATTCATCAGAAATGGCGTTCAAAGTTGCAGGTTCTCTTGCAGTTAAAGATGCTATGAAAAAAGCTGGTGGTATCCTTCTTGAACCAATCATGAAAGTTATCATCACAGTTCCAGATGATTACATGGGTGATGTTATCGGTAACGTTAACTCACGTCGTGGTCGTATGGAAGGGATGGAAGCTAGAAATGGTGCTCAAGAAATTAGAGCATACGTTCCACTTTCAGAGATGTTTGGTTACGCTACAGACCTTCGTTCAAGAACTCAAGGTCGTGGTAACTACTCAATGGAATTCCATCACTATGAACAATGTCCAAAAAATATCCAAGATAAAGTTATTGCGGACAAAAAAGCTTAATTTTTAGATAGATTTACTTTTCCAGCTACTTGCAAAGTGGCTGGAAATTAAATATAATGAAATTAATCTGAGTAAAACTCAGCCAAATAAAAGGAGGAAATTCAAAATGGCTAAAGCTAAATTCGAAAGAAGTAAGCCACACGTTAACATCGGTACAATCGGACACGTTGACCATGGTAAAACTACTTTAACAGCTGCAATTACAAAAACTCTTCATGAAAGATACGGTTTCGGTGAAGCTGTAGACTTCGCGAACATCGATAAAGCTCCAGAAGAAAGAGAACGTGGTATCACAATTTCAACTGCTCACGTTGAATACGAAACACCAGCTCGTCACTACGCACACGTTGACTGTCCAGGACATGCTGACTACGTTAAAAACATGATCACTGGTGCTGCTCAAATGGATGGTACAATCCTTGTATGTGCTGCAACAGATGGTCCTATGGCTCAAACACGTGAACATATCTTATTATCACGCCAAGTTGGTGTACCATATATCGTTGTTTTCTTAAACAAATGTGATATGGTAGATGATGATGAGTTATTAGAATTAGTTGAAATGGAAATTCGTGAATTATTAAGCGAATATGAATTCCCAGGCGATGATACACCAATCATCCGTGGTTCAGCTCTTCAAGCTCTTAACGATCCAATGGGTCCATGGGGAGATAAAATTGTTGAGTTATTCGAAATCGTTGACGAATACATCCCAACTCCAGAACGTGACGTTGACAAACCATTCCTTATGCCAGTAGAAGACGTATTCTCAATCACAGGTCGTGGTACAGTTGCTACAGGTAGAGTAGAATCAGGTGTTCTTAAAGTTCAAGATGAAGTTGAATTAGTAGGTATTCATGAAGAAACTCGTAAAGTTGTTTGTACAGGAGTTGAGATGTTCCGTAAACTTCTTGACCAAGCTGAAGCTGGTGATAACATCGGTGCACTTCTTCGTGGTATCCAAAGAACAGAAATCGAACGTGGACAAGTACTTTGTAAACCAGGTTCAATCACACCTCATAAAAAATTCAAAGCTCAAGTATACGTTCTTAAAAAAGAAGAAGGTGGCCGTCATAAACCATTCTTCTCAAACTACAGACCACAATTCTATTTCCGTACAACTGACGTAACTGGTGTAATCCAATTACCAGAAGGTACAGAAATGTGTATGCCTGGCGATAACATTGAAATGACTATCGAGTTAATTCACCCAATCGCTATGGCTCAAGGTTTACGTTTCGCTATCCGTGAAGGTGGCCGTACAGTTGGTTCAGGTGCTGTTGCATCAATCATCGAATAATTTAAACCTTGTTTATAAAAAGCACATCCTTAGGGATGTGCTTTTTTTATGCCTATTTTAATGTAACAAATAAAATGTAACCTTTCATTACTGGCGAAATTAAGTATATTGTGGGATATCTCAAAAAGGTTAGTATAAGTATATGAGATCTGCCATTATATTGTATATATTTAGGGGAAAGGGGTAGAATTAAAAGAGTGAGTTCGAGTTTCTTCCTATTATAATGAATTATAGGAATGGTAATTACCAAAATCTTTCACTTTAAAAATCCTAAATAACGTATATAATAGAGAGTACATCGAGTTAAACATTCTACCAAAGAAGTTGGAAAAAATTATCGGTGAAAAAAGTAAAAAAAACCTTGTAATAACATGTAATATCATGTATAATCAAGATGTTGTGACATTGAGAACGATGATTCAGAAGGTTACCGCTTATAAAATAAGCAAATTTCTGAGGAGCGAATGTCCGGTTCATGAAACCAGACGACAAGTCACTGTATCATTTATATAGGTTTTGTAAAGCGAAAGTGCATAGGGGTTATCTCTGTGTAAGTTGAGCTTATGAAACACCTGGATGAGTGTACAGTTTCCACTAGTCGTGCTGCTTCAAATAAAGTACGAAAAGGAGGGGACTTTTTTTATGGCAAGCCCAAAAATCCGTATCACATTAAAAGCTTATGATCACAAATTAATCGATCAAACTGCAGCGCAAATCGTTGATATTGCGAAAAAAACTGGAGCAACAGTAAGTGGACCAATCCCACTTCCAACTAAAAAGGAAGTAGTAACAATCTTACGTGCAGTACACAAGTACAAAGACTCTAGAGAGCAGTTCGAAATGAGAACTCATAAGAGATTAATTGACGTTGAAGCTACACCAAAAACTGGTGATGCATTAATGCGTCTTGACTTACCAGCTGGTGTTGATATCAAAGTTGACGCTAGATAGTAAGAAAACACTTAAGGACGGTTATTAATCGTCTAGTATGATTATCCAAAGTGATAATCCGCTGTAGATATTAGGAGGTGTAAAGGATGAAAAAAGCAATTTTAGCTAAAAAAATTGGTATGACTCAAATTTTCAACGCTGATAACATGTTAATCCCAGTAACAGTATTAGAAGCTGGTCCATGTACAGTTGTTCAAAAGAAAACAGTTGATAACGATGGTTATGAAGCGATTCAAGTAGGTTTCGTAGATGCCAAAGAAAAACAACTTATTAAACCACAAAAAGGTCACTTTGCAAAAGCTGGTGTTACTGCTAAGAAACACTTAAAAGAATTCCGTTTAGAAGATATTTCTGCTTACGAAGTAGGCGCTGAAATTAAAGCTGACGCATTCGTTGCTGGTGATAAAGTAGACGTAGTTGGTATCTCTAAAGGTAAAGGTTACCAAGGAGCAATCAAAAAATACGGTCAAAGTCGTGGACCAATGGGTCACGGTTCTAAATCTCATAGAGTTGCAGGTTCAATGGGAGCTGCTACTAGCCCAGGACGCGTTATGAAAGGTAAAGGCCTTCCATCACACATGGGTAGTATTCAAATTACAGTTCAAAATCTTGAAGTTGTAAGAGTAGATGCTGAGAAAAACTTAATCCTTGTAAAAGGAGCTGTTCCAGGTTCAAAAGGAACAATCATTACAATCAAAGACAGCGTTAAAGCATAAGGCTGCTTGAGAAAGGAGGAACAAAGATGGCAAACGTATCTGTTTTAAATATGAACGGACAACAAGTTGGTGAAGTTGAATTAGTAGATTCAATCTTTGCTGTAGATGTAAAAGAAAATTTAGTACACACTGCTGTATTAGCTTACCTTGCTAATAGAAGACAAGGTACTCAAAGTGCTAAAACACGTGCTGAAGTACGTGGCGGTGGTAGAAAACCATGGAAACAAAAAGGTACAGGTAGAGCTAGACAAGGTTCTATTCGTTCACCACAATGGACAGGTGGTGGGGTAGTATTCGCTCCAAAACCACGTGATTACTCATTCAAAATGAACAGAACAGAAAAATTACTTGCTCTTAAATCAGCTCTTACAACAAGAGTTCAAGAAAATAAATTTATCGTATTAGATGAATTAGCATTAGCTGAAGCTAAGACTAAAGCAATGGTTAACGTTTTAACAGCGTTAGAACTTAAAAAAGCTTTAATCGTAACTGAAGATAAAGTATCTGAAGGTAGAGCTGCAGATAATAGTAAAAACGTTATGTTAGCAGCACGTAATATCCAAGGTATTAAAACTGCAAACGTAAACAACATTAACGTATACGACATCTTAAAATACGATACAGTTGTAGTAACAAAAGAAGCATTAGCTAAAATTGAGGAGGTGTACGCATAATGGCAGATTTAAAATTCTATGACGTCATTTTAAAACCAGTCGTTACTGAAAAAAGTATGAACGATATGGCAGAAAAGAAATATACATTCCTAGTACACCCAACTGCTACAAAATCTCAAGTTAAAGATGCAGTAGAAAAAATGTTCGACGGCGTTAAAGTTGACAAAGTAAACACAATGAACTACGATGGCAAAACAAAACGTCGTGGAAGATCAGTTGGTAAAACTAACAAATACAAAAAAGCAATCGTAAAACTTACAGAAGCAAGTAAAGACATTGACTTTTTCCAAGGAATGTAGTTAAATAGTAAAAGATGAAACACACGGCTATGTGTAACTTAAACGATTGAAAGGAGTGAACAGTAATGGGTATCAAAAAGTATAGACCATATACCCCTTCAAGAAGACATATGACTTCTTCAACTTTCGAAGAAATCACAAAAACAACTCCTGAGAAATCTTTAATTGTAACATTAAAGAAAAATTCAGGTAGAAATAATCAAGGTAAAATCACTGTTCGTCATCGTGGCGGCGGTTACAAAGTAAAATACAGAGTAATCGACTTTAAACGTAATAAAGATGGTGTTCCAGCTACAGTAGTAGGTGTAGAATACGATCCAAACAGAACAGCAAACATTGCATTACTTAGCTATGCAGATGGTGAAAAACGCTATATCTTAGCTCCTCTTGGTTTACAAGTAGGTCAAACAGTAATGAGTGGTGAAACAGCAGAAATCCGCATTGGTAACACTCTTAGAATGAGAGATATTCCAGTAGGTCAAACAATCCATAATATCGAAATGAAACCAGGCAAAGGTGGACAATTAGTTCGTTCTGCTGGTATGTCAGCTCAACTTATGGCTAAAGAAGGTAAATACGCAACAGTTAAACTTCCATCAGGAGAAATGCGTTTATTACCAATCGATTGTAAAGCTACAATTGGACAAGTTGGTAACATTGATCACGAACTTATCACAATTGGTAAAGCTGGACGTAAACGTCACATGGGTATCCGCCCAACAGTTCGTGGTTCTGTAATGAACCCTAACGATCACCCTCATGGTGGTGGGGAAGGTAGATCTCCAATTGGACGTCCAAATCCATGTACTCCTTGGGGTAAACCTGCTCTTGGATACAAAACAAGAAAGAAAAACAAACACTCAAATAAATATATTGTACGTTCACGTAACAAATAAATTTAAGTTTTTGAAAGGAGGCATCTTAAATGGCTCGTTCAGTTAAAAAAGGACCATTCGCAGACCAACGCTTACTTAATAAAATCGAAGCAATGAATGCTGTTGATGATAAAAAAGTAATCAAATCTTGGTCACGTCGTTCAACAATCTTCCCTCAAATGGTAGGACATACAATCGCCCTTCATGATGGTAGAAAACATGTTCCTGTATTCATTACAGAAGATATGGTAGGACACAAACTTGGTGAATTCGCATTAACAAGAACTTACCGTGGACACGGTAAAGACGCTGAGAAAAAATCAAGAGTTCGCTAATAAATAATATCGGAAGGAGGTCTTACGATGGCAAAAGGACATAGAACCCAGATAAAAAGAGAAAGAAATCAAAATAATGATAACAGACCAAGCGCAAAAGTAACTTTCGTACGTGTATCTAGCACAAAAGCGAAAATTGTACTTGATCAAATCAAAGGTAAAGATGTACAAACAGCACTTGCTATCTTAGCTTACACACCAAGATACGCTGCTGATGTTATCGAAAAAGTATTAAAATCAGCTATTGCTAACGCAGAACATAACAATGGTATGGACGTAAGCAAACTATTTGTTGAAGAAGCATACGCAACTCAAGGACCAACTCTTAAGAGAATCCGTCCTCGTGCTCAAGGTCGTGCTTACAGCATCCTAAAACAAACAAGCCACATTACTGTGGTAGTAAATGAGAGATAAGGAGGTTCGGTATGGGTCAAAAAGTAAATCCTCATGGATTAAGAGTAGGAGTTATCAAAGACTGGAGTGCTAAATGGTACGCAGATAAAGCAGACTTTGCTAACTACCTAGTAGAAGATGATAAAATTAGAAAATATATCAAAAAGAAACTTTACAGTGCTGGCATCGATAAAATCGATATCGAAAGAATGTCAAAACGTGTAAGAATTCATGTTCATACATCAAAACCTGGTATCGTAATCGGTAAAGGTGGAGCATCAATTGATGCACTTCGTAAAGAAGTAGAAAAACTTACAACATCAAAAGTTTCTATCAACATTGTTGAAGTTAAAAGACCAGAAACATCTGCTCAATTAACAGCAGAAAACATTGCATTACAATTAGAAAACCGTGTATCTTTCCGTCGTGCTATGAAACAAGCAATCGGTAAAGCTCAAAAATTCGGTGCTAAAGGTATCAAAGTTGCATGTGCAGGTCGTTTAGGTGGTGCTGAAATGGCACGTACAGAACAATATTCAGAAGGTACTATTCCACTTCAAACATTAAGAGCTGATATCGAGTATGGATTTGCTGAAGCAGATACAACATACGGTAAAATCGGTGTTAAAGTATGGATGTACAAAGGAGAAGTACTTCCTCAAAAAGTTAAAAAGGAAGGGAGCGATAACTAATGTTAATGCCTAAAAGAGTAAAACGTCGTAAACAGTTCCGTGGACGTATGAAAGGCCAAGCTACCCGTGGAAATAAAATCACTTATGGTGAATTCGGTATCGTTGCAATGGAACCAGGTTGGGTTAGATCTAACCAAATCGAATCTGCTCGTATCGCTATGACTCGTCATATCAAACGTGGTGGTAAAGTATGGATCAAAATCTTCCCAGATAAACCAGTAACAGCTAAACCAGCTGAAACACGCATGGGTTCTGGTAAAGGTTCAACAGAATACTGGGTAGCAGTAGTAAAACCAGGACGTGTTATGTTCGAATTATCAGGAGTAGCAGAAGAAGTAGCAAGAGAAGCGTTAAGACTTGCAATTCACAAATTACCAATGAAATGTAAGATCGTATCTCGTGCTGAACAAGAAATGGCAGGTGATGGTAGTGAAAACTAAAGCATTCTTAGAAGATTTAAGAGCAAAATCAGCTGAAGAATTAAATATCGAATTGGTGAATGCGAAAAAAGAACTTTTCAACTTAAGATTCCAAAACGCTACCAACCAATTAGATAATACAGCAAGAATTAAAGATGTTAGAAAAAACATTGCGCGTATTCAAACTATTATTACACAAAAACAAGCAGTGTAATAGAGAGGAGGAGAAATCGTGGCAGAAAGAAATTTACGTAAAACATTTGTAGGTAACGTAGTTAGCAACAAAATGGACAAAACTATTACTGTTGCCGTAGTTAATAATGTAAAACATCCTCTTTACGGAAAAATCATCAAAAAAACATACAAACTTCATGCACATGATGAAAACAATGAATGTGAAATCGGTGACCGTGTAAGAGTAATGGAAACAAGACCATTATCCAAGTCAAAGCGTTTTAGACTTGTTGAAATCGTAGAAAAAGTAAAATAAGTTTAGTAATCTTGAAAGGAGGGCACTTCTCATGATCCAACAAGAAAGTAGATTAAGAGTAGCAGACAATACAGGAGCTAAGGAAATTCTTTGTATCCGCGTATTAGGTGGCTCTACAAGAAGATATGCAGGTGTTGGCGATATTATTGTTGCTACAGTTAAAGATGCAACACCAGGTGGCGTTGTTAAAAAAGGTGATGTTGTTAAGGCTGTAGTAGTACGTACTGTAAAAGAAATCAGAAGACCAGATGGATCTTACATTAGATTTGATGAAAACGCTGCTGTTATCATCAAAGAAGATAAAAACCCAAGAGGAACTCGTATCTTTGGACCAGTTGCGAGAGAATTAAGAGATAAGAAATTTACAAAAATCTTATCACTTGCTCCAGAAGTTCTATAAGGAGGTGTAAGACATGAAAACTAAGTTAAAAAAAGGCGATAGAGTAATCGTTATTGCTGGTAAAGATAAAGGTAAAGAAGGCAATATCACTTTCATCGATCGTAAAAATGGACGTGTATTAGTTGACGGTGTTAACCAAGGTTTCAAACATCAAAAACCTAACGCAATGGGTCAAGGTGGACGTATTGAAAAAGAATTCCCAATTCACATTTCAAACGTTATGTACTCTTTAAACGGAGCTCCAGCTCGTTTAGGCGTAGAAATCAAAGATGACAAAAAAGTTCGTGTAGCAATTACTAAAAACGGTCGTTCTGTAATTGACTAATTGGCGAAAGGAGGACGTTAAACTATGAGTAGATTAAAAGATATGTACAATGAACAAATCATCGATGCAATGGTAGAAAAGTTTGGATACAAAAACAAACTTCAAGCTCCAAAAATCGAAAAAATCGTAATCAACATGGGTGTTGGTGAAGCGAAAGACAATGCTAAAGTATTAGAAAATGCTATTGGCGATATGGAAAAAATTTCTGGTCAAAAAGCTGTTACTACAAGAGCTAAAAAATCAGTTGCTGCTTTCAAACTTCGTGAAGGTATGCCAATCGGATGTAAAGTAACTCTTCGTGGCGAAAAAATGTATGAATTCCTTGATCGTTTAGTTAACTTAGCACTTCCACGTGTACGTGACTTCCGTGGTGTTAGTGCTACAGCTTTCGATGGTCGTGGTAACTATTCATTAGGTATTAAAGAACAAATTATTTTCCCAGAAATCGAGTATGATAAAATCGATAAAGTTCGTGGTATGGACGTTATTATTGTTACAACAGCTAAAACAGATGAAGAATCTCGTGAACTGTTAAGACAATTCGGAATGCCATTCCAAAAATAAGGAGGGTATCACATGGCAAAAACATCTATGAAAGTTAAGCAAGCTAGACCTGCTAAATTTTCAACTCAAGAATACAGCAGATGTCGCATTTGTGGACGTCCACATGCGTACATTAGAAAATATGGTATTTGTCGTATTTGCTTTAGAGAATTAGCATATAAAGGTCAAATTCCAGGCGTTAAAAAAGCAAGCTGGTAATACCAGAAAGGAGGTAACGAATTATGATGATGAGCGATCCAATTGCAGATATGTTAACAAGAATCAGAAACGCTAACGTGGCTAAACACGATACAGTAGAAGTTCCATCTTCTAAAATGAAAAAAGCGATTGCTGAGATCTTATTAAATGAAGGATACATCAAAGCTTATGATGTAACAGCTGATGGTGTTAAAGAAACTATCCGTATAACTCTTAAATACGGTAAAGATAAAAACGAAAAAGTTATTTCAGGGATCAAAAGAATCTCTAAACCAGGTCTTCGTGTATACGCTGACTCAGAAAACTTACCAAAAGTTTTAGGTGGACTTGGTACAGCAATTATTTCAACTAACAAAGGTGTTATAGCTGATAAAGAAGCTAGAAAACTTAATGTTGGTGGAGAAGTTATAGCATTTATTTGGTAATAAACAGCAAAAGTTTAAGGAGGTGCGAGCATGTCACGTATTGGTAGATTACCAGTTGTGATTCCAGCAGGCGTAACTATTACAGTTAGCGAAGCTAACGTTGTAGAAGTTAAAGGTCC
The DNA here is from genome assembly GCF_027857615.1 of Holtiella tumoricola. NCBI lineage: Bacteria > Bacillati > Bacillota > Clostridia > Lachnospirales > Cellulosilyticaceae > Holtiella > Holtiella tumoricola. The sequence continues at coordinate 122,127 of NZ_JAQIFT010000046.1, read as the reverse complement.
TAAAGGAACATTAACAAAATCATTTGACAGTGCAATGAACATTGCGATCGAAGAAAATCAAGTGGTTGTTACTAGACCAAATGATTTAAAAAGAAATAAAGCTCTTCATGGTTTAACTAGAACACTTATTGCTAACATGATCGAAGGTGTATCTAATGGTTACACTAAAGTGTTAGAAATTAATGGTGTTGGTTACAGAGCACAAAAACAAGGAACAAAATTAATTCTTTCATTAGGATACTCTCACCCAGTAGAAATGGAAGATCCAGAAGGTATCACAACAACAATGGAAGGTAATAACAAAATCACTGTTGCAGGTATCAATAAAGAACAAGTTGGCCAATTTGCTGCTGATATCCGTTCAAAACGTCCACCAGAGCCATACAAAGGTAAAGGTATTAAGTACGTTGATGAAGTAATCAGACGTAAAGTAGGTAAAACAGGTAAAAAATAATCGCAAAGGGGTGAATTAAATGATCAGTAAACAATCACGTAGTAAAGTTCGTGTTCAAAAACATAGAAGACTTCGTAACAAGATCGAAGGTACAGCTCAAAGACCTAGACTTGCCGTATTCAGAAGTGAAAAACACATCTACGCTCAAATTATTGATGATGTAAAAGCTGTAACATTAGTATCAGCTTCTACAGTTGAAAAAGATCTTAACATTAAAGTTGGATCAAATGTTGAAGCAGCAGCAGCTGTTGGTACAGCAATTGCTAAAAAAGCACTTGCTAACGGTATTGAAGAAGTAGTATTTGACCGTGGTGGTTTCTTATACCATGGTAGAGTAAAAGCATTAGCTGACGCAGCTCGTGAAGCTGGGTTACAATTCTAGTAAAGGAGGGAACACAGATGGCTAAAAGACTTAATATTAATCCAAATGCTTTGGAATTAAAAGAAAAAGTTGTTACTATTAAACGTGTAACAAAAGTAGTTAAAGGTGGTCGTACATTCCGTTTCTCTGCTTTAGTAGTAGTAGGAGATGGAAACGGACACGTTGGTGTAGGTTTAGGTAAAGCTATGGAAATTCCAGATGCAATCAGAAAAGGAATTGAAGATGCTAAGAAAAACCTTATCTTTATTGAAAGAAATGATGCTGATAGTATCTACCATGAATTCGTAGGTACATTCGGTAGTGCACACGTTCTTCTTAAACCAGCTAAAGAAGGTACTGGAGTTATCGCAGGTGGTCCAGCTCGTGCTGTACTTGAACTTGCAGGTATCCGTAACATCAGAACTAAATCTTTAGGTTCAAACAACAAGAAAAACGTAGTTCACGCTACAATCGAAGGTCTTGCAGGACTTAAAACTCCAGCAGAAGTTGCAAAACTTCGTGGAAAAACTGTAGAAGAGCTTCTAGGATAGGAGGAATAGTCAGTGGCTAATTTAAAAGTAACTTTAGTAAAATCCACAATCGGGGCAATTCCAAAGCATAAAAAAACTATCGAAGCGCTCGGATTAAGAAAAATGAATAGTACAAACATCCACCAAGATAATGATGCTATCCGTGGTATGATTGCACAAGTAAGACACTTAGTAAAAGTTGAAGAAATCAACGAATAATTACTGATTTAGCAAAGGAGGTGCAAAGAATGAATTTAAGCTCATTAAGACCAGCAGAAGGTTCAAAAAAAGACTCTTTCCGTACAGGTAGAGGACATGGTTCAGGTAACGGTAAAACAGCCGGTAAAGGACATAAAGGACAAAAAGCAAGAAGCGGTGGCGGAGTTAGACCAGGATTTGAAGGGGGTCAAATGCCTCTTTACAGACGTTTACCAAAACGTGGTTTCACATGCCGTAACAGCAAAGATATCGTAGCAATCAACGTAGATATGCTTAACCGTTTCGAAGATGGTGCGGTTGTAACAATCGACGCTATGGTTCAAGCAGGTATCGTAAAAAATACTAGAGATGGTATTAAGATCCTTGCTAAAGGTGACCTTACTAAAAAACTTACAGTACAAGCTAACGCGTTTAGTGCTGGTGCTGTAGAAAAAATTGAAGCTGTGGGTGGAAAAGCAGAGGTGATGTAGGTGTTTAAAACTCTTAAAAATGCATGGAGAGTACCAGAACTGCGAAAAAAGATAATTTTTACCCTATGGATGTTTGCCTTAGTTAGACTTGGAGCTCATGTTCCAGTCCCAGGCATTGATCCAATTGCTGTTGAACAAGTATTAGGTCAAAACTCTAACGGTATGTTAGGGCTTATGAATGCTATTACAGGAGGAGCCTTTAGCCAAATGGCACTCTTTGCCTTTGGTGTAGGGCCTTACATTACAGCATCTATTATTATTCAACTTTTAACTATCGCTATTACTAGATTAGAAGAGCTATCAAAAGAAGGCGAAGACGGTCGTAAAAAGATCAACAAGTATACTAGATATGTAACATTAGTTCTTGCTATCATGCAAGCTGGTGGAACAACTTATATGTTATATCAATCCAATGTTTTGGTTGAGAAAAACTTACTAGTATTTGCTCTTGCATTCATTTCATTTATTGCTGGTTCTATGTTAGTAATGTGGATAGGAGAGCAAATTACAGAAAAGGGTATCGGAAACGGTATTTCCCTAATTATCTTTATTAACATCGTTTCTAGACTTCCACAAGGAGCTATAAGCCTACTAGCATATGATAATTATGTTAAAGTTGCTATTCTAGTTTTATTATTTGTAATTATGATTGGATTCACAGTGCTTATGTCACTAGGTGAAAGAAGAATCTCTGTACAATATGCAAAACGTGTAGCAGGTAGAAAAGTATATGGTGGTCAATCACAAAATATACCTATCAAAGTAAACCTTGCAGGTGTACTTCCTGTTATCTTTGCAATGTCACTTATTCAATTCCCTGAGACAATAACAAATTTATTTGTTAAAACACCAAGTGAATTTTGGCAAACAGCAATACAGTGGCTCAGATGGTCTCATCCATTTGGTGCAGTACTCTATGTAGTATTAATCTTTGCATTTGCTTTCTTCTATTCTACAATTGCATTTAATCCAGTAGAAATAGCAGCAAACCTTAAAAAAGGTGGCGGTTTTATTCCTGGTATTCGTCCAGGTAAACCAACATCAGACTACCTTTCAAAGACAGCAACACACATTACTTTAATGGGAGCTATCTTCCTTGCGATATTAGCACTTTCACCATTAGTACTGGGAGCTATCTTCAAGATGCCAGTACAATTTGGTGGAACTTCACTTCTTATCGTAGTAGGTGTTGCACTTGAAACAGTTAAACAATTAGAATCACAAATGCTAATGCGCCATTATAAAGGATTTCTATAAGAATTAAAATTGGGGGTTGCCGTAATGAGATTAATATTATTAGGTGCACCTGGAGCAGGTAAAGGCACACAAGCAGAAATGCTTATGAAACTATACAATATTCCAACGATCTCAACAGGAAATATTTTTAGAGAGCATATCTCAAAGAATACTGAGTTAGGTCAAGAAGCTAAAAAGTACATGGATGAAGGTAAGTTGGTACCTGATGAGCTCGTATTAGAACTTGTCAAAGATCGTATAGTTCAAAAAGATTGTGAAAATGGCATGATCTTGGATGGTTTTCCAAGAACTATACCACAAGCAAAGGCATTGGATGCAATGCTAAAAGAAATCGGTAAACCAATTGACTCTGTACTCGATGTAGAAGTACCAGACGAAGTTATTATCGAACGTATGGCTGGTAGAACTGTTTGTCCTAGCTGCGGCGCTTCATATCATAAACTATTCAAAGTAGAAACAGTACCAGGTATTTGTAATGAATGTTCTACTCATCTGATTCAAAGAGAAGATGATAAAGAAGAGACAGTTAAGAAAAGATTAGAAGTTTATCATGCACAAACTAAACCTCTTATCGATCACTATCAACAACAAGATAAAGTGCTTGTTATTGATGGAGTAGGAACTGTAGATGAAGTGCGTGCAAGGGTAAAGAAAGCATTAGGAGTGAACTAAAATGCCAATTCCCATTAAATCCGACGATGAAATTAAGTTAATGCAAGAATCAGCTCAGATACTTATTGAGGCACATGAATTGGTGGCTAAGCATATTAGACCAGGTGTAACGACAAAAGAATTAGACCAGGTAGCTTATAAGTTTATTACAAGTAAGCATGCTATACCTTCCTTTAAAGGATACTGTGGCTACCCAGCCTCAGCGTGTATATCTATTAATGAAGAAGTTGTACATGGTATTCCAGGGCCAAGAAAACTCAAACAAGGTGACATAGTAAGTGTCGACCTTGGGGTATACTATAAAGGGTATCATTCTGATGCCGCAAGAACTTATCCAGTCGGAGATGTATCACCTGATGTTTTGAAACTAATTGAAGTTACAAAGCAGTGTTTCTTTGAAGGACTAAAATACGCAAAAGCTGGCAATCATTTAGGACAGATATCTAAAGCTATTCAAGACTATGCTGAATCCTTTGGATACGGTGTAGTAAGAGACTTGGTTGGCCATGGTATTGGTGAAGAATTACATGAAGATCCTCAAGTGCCTAACTATAAGGCACCAGGTCGTGGTGTAAAGCTTGAAAAAGGCATGGCACTTGCTATTGAGCCTATGATTAACATGGGAACATACCAAGTACAATGCTTAGATGATGACTGGACTTTTGTAACTAGAGATGGATTACCATCAGCTCACTATGAGAATACTATTGTAATTACAGATGATGAACCACTTATTTTGACACTCAGATCAGAAGACGAGGGTGATAAATAATGAGAGACTTTGAAGTAGGTCAAGTGGTATTTTCAAAATGTGGCAGAGATAAAGGTCATGCATTTATAGTTATTAGTTTAGAAGAAGAATATGCTTACCTTGCAGATGGAGATCTAAGAAAATTAGCATCTCCAAAGCGTAAAAAGTATAAACATATTCAAGGGACTCTTGAAGTGATTCAAGATCTCAAACAAAATATAATCGAAGAAAACGTATCAGATGCTCATATCCGCAAAGGTATTAAAGCTTATCTGGTAAAGACTTCTATATAGAGGAGGTTTGTAACTTGGCAAAAGGTGATGTTTTTGAAGTAGAGGGAACAGTGATAGAAAAGTTACCAAATGCGATGTTCCAAGTTGAGATTGAAGGCGGTCACAAAGTACTTGCTCATATCTCTGGAAAACTTCGTATGAATTTTATCCGTGTATTACCGGGTGATAAAGTAACTGTGGAACTTTCTCCATATGATTTAACCAAGGGACGAATTATTTGGCGTTCTAAATAAATGGTAAACGGAAAGGAGAGCAGAAAATGAAAGTACGCCCATCTGTTAAAAAGATATGTGAAAAATGTAAAGTAATCAAAAGAAAAGGCCGTGTTTGCGTTATCTGTGAAAATCCAAAACACAAACAAAGACAAGGTTAATGCTTTACGAAATGCATTGATTTATGTCGCAAGTTAATATATAATATTACCTTGTGAGTTAACTTTAAGCGGCTGCGGCATTCATGGTAAATGCTGTATTATATATATATCAATCAATAGGAGGTGCAAATCTATATGGCACGTATTGCAGGTGTAGACTTACCAAAAAATAAGCGTGTTGAAGTTGGTCTTACTTATATCTATGGTATAGGTCGTCCAAGTTCTCGTAGAATCCTTACAGAAGCTGGTATCAATTTCGATACAAGAATTAAGGATTTAACTGATGAAGAAGTAAATAAACTTCGTGACATCATTGATAAAACTCAAATGGTTGAAGGTGACCTTCGTCGTGAAATCGCTCTTAACATTAAACGATTAATGGAAATCGGATGCTATAGAGGAATTCGTCATAGACGTGGCCTTCCAGTAAGAGGACAAAAAACTAAAACGAATGCTCGTACACGTAAAGGTCCTAAGAAAACAGTAGCTAACAAGAAAAAATAGTTAAATAAAGGAGGTTAAGGTCTCATGGCAGCAGCAAAAAAAGTGGCAAAAAAGGGAACAACTCGTAGACGTCGTGACAGAAAACATGTAGAACGCGGTATGGCTCATATCCAATCTACTTTTAATAATACAATGGTTACATTAACTGATACAAACGGCAACGCTCTTTCATGGGCAAGTGCTGGTGGCCTTGGTTTCAGAGGTTCTAGAAAATCAACTCCATACGCAGCTCAAATGGCGGCTGAAACAGCAGCTAAAGCAGCAATGGAACACGGTTTAAAATCAGTTGAAGTAATGGTAAAAGGTCCAGGATCCGGTAGAGAAGCAGCTATTCGTGCGCTTCAAGCAGCTGGTTTAGAAGTAACATTAATTAAAGATGTAACTCCTGTACCACATAATGGATGTCGTCCACCAAAACGTAGAAGAGTGTAATAGGAGGTGTAAATAGAAATGGCTAGATATATTGGAGCTAAATGTAAACAATGTCGTCGTGAAGGTAAAAAATTATTCCTTAAAGGCGAAAGATGCTACACAGCAGCTTGTGCTATTGAGAGAAGACCATATGCACCAGGTCAACATGGTCAACAAAAAACAAAATTATCTGAGTACGGCTTACAATTACGTGAAAAACAAAAAGCTAAAAGAATCTATGGTGTTCTTGAAGGTCAATTCAGAACATACTTTGAAAAATCAGATGCACAACCAGGCATCACAGGTGAAAACTTACTTCGTAATCTTGAACTTCGTTTAGACAACGTAGCTTACCGCTTAGGTCTTGGACGTTCTCGTACAGAAGCTAGACAAGTTGTTCGTCATAACCTTGTTACAGTTAACGGTAAAAGAGTTAACATTCCATCATACCAAGTTAAAATTGGTGATGTAATTGAAGTTAAAGAAGATGCAAAAAGCTTCGAACGCTTCAAACAAATTACTGAAGTAACAGGTTCTCGTATTGTACCAGAATGGTTAGAAGCTGATATCGAAGCTCTTAAAGGTACTGTTAAAGCAGTTCCAGCAAGAGATCAAATCGATACAGATATCCAAGAAACACTTATCGTTGAGCTTTACTCTAAGTAATAGTTCGTCACCCTCGAAAGACTATTTTAATATTAAAGGAGGGTTTATCGGGTGTTGGAATTTGAAAAACCACAAATTGAAATTAAAGAAATGTCACCTGACGGTAGATACGGCTGTTTCGTTGTAGAACCACTAGAAAGAGGATACGGGACAACTCTCGGGAATGGATTACGTAGAATCCTTTCTTCTTCTCTTCCAGGTTCTGCAGTAAGCAGCGTAAAAATCGAAGGTGTACTACATGAATTTAGTAGTATTCCAGGTGTTAAAGAAGATGTCCTTGAAATCATATTAAATATCAAAGGTCTTGCGATCAAAGATATTAGTGATAATATGGAGCCAAAAGTAATTTACATTGAGGCTACAGGTGAAGGTGTAGTAACTGCTGGGGATATTAAATGTCCTGCAGAAATCGAAATCCTTAACCCAGAACATCATATTGCTACATTAAGTGGCGATGCAAACAGTCGTTTATACATTGAACTCACTGTAACTCGTGGACGTGGGTACATTGGTACAAACAAACTTAAAAAGACTGATTTACCAATTGGTGTTATCCCTGTAGATGCAAGTTACACACCAGTAGAACGTATCAACTTTACTGTTGAAGATACTCGTGTTGGTCAACAAACTGACTATGATAAACTTACATTACAAGTATGGACTAATGGTACTTTAAAACCAGATGAAGCAGTTAGTTTAGCTGCTAAAGTATTAAGTGAACATTTAAATCTTTTCATAGACTTAAGTGAAAATGCACGTAATGCTGAAATCATGGTTACTAAAGAAGACGATTCTAAAGAAAAAACTCTTGAGATGACTATCGAAGAGCTTGATCTTTCAGTTCGTTCATTCAACTGTTTAAAACGTGCAGGTATCAACACTGTTGAAGACCTTACAAACAAAACAGAAGATGAAATGATGAAAGTTCGTAATTTAGGACGCAAATCACTTGAAGAAGTGTTCCAAAAACTTGAAGAGCTTGGATTTGCTTTAAAACCAAGCGAAGATTAGTGACAAACTAAAGGAGGTTACGGCATGGCTCAAAGAAAACTTGGTCGTGATGCAGCTGGACGTAAAGCATTACTTCGTAATCAAGTAACAAATCTCTTATACCATGGTAAGATTAAAACTACTACAGCAAAAGCTAAAGAGATTCGTAAGATTGCAGAAGGCTTAATCGCTATGGCTGTTCGTGAAAAAGACAACTATGAAGAAGTAAAAGTTACTGCAAAAGTGCCTAAAAAAGACGTTAACGGTAAACGTGTTAAAGAAGTCGTAGACGGTAAAAAAGTAACAGTATTTGAAGAAGTAGAAAAAACAATCAAAAAAGATAGCTCTACTCGTTTACATGCGAGAAGACAAATGTTAAAGGTATTATATCCTGTAACAGAAGTTAATGTAAACAAAAGAAGACAAGCTAAAACTGTTGATTTAACAGATAAATTATTCAGCGAAATCGCTCCAAAATACGCAGATCGTAATGGTGGTTACACAAGAATCATCAAAATCGGACCACGTAAAGGTGACGGTGCTGAAGAAGTTATCATTGAATTAGTTTAATGTCCAGGGATTAAGAATTTGCTCTTAATCCCTTTTCTGTATACTTTTTTATAATTTGCTATTTACATTAGTAGGTTATCACGTTATTTTATTAACTATAACCTATTTATTTAAGCAGCAAAATTATACAATAGGACTATATAGTAACTTTATATATTGGGTATCACTCCATGAAAGAAAGAGTGAATAGAAAAGAGGAAAGAGCATGACAGAGATTGTAAAAGCGAAAGACTTAACATACGAATATTATATCCACGATGAACAAGGTGAGATTCAGGATAAAATCGTTGCTTTAGATCATATCAATGCGACAATTAATGAAGGTGAATTTGTAGCAGTACTTGGTCATAATGGCTCAGGTAAGTCTACATTTGCCAAACATCTTAATGGTATTCTGTCACCAAAGTCAGGTGTATTATGGGTTAATGGAATCGATTTAAGTAATGGTGAGCATATTTGGGAAGTACGTAAAGATGTAGGCATGGTATTCCAAAATCCTGATAATCAAATTGTTGCAACTATTGTAGAGGAAGATGTGGCATTTGGTCCAGAGAACTTGGGGATAGAATCAAGTGAAATAAGAAAACGTGTGGATGAAGCTTTACATACAGTAGAGATGGATGACTATAAGCGTGTTTCACCAAATCAATTATCAGGTGGGCAGAAGCAACGTATTGCTATTGCAGGGGTTATTGCTATGGAGCCGAAGTGTATCATTTTTGATGAAGCTACAGCAATGCTAGACCCAATTGGACGTAAACAAGTCATGGAGACTATGGTAAAGCTAAATAAGGAACAAGGGATTACGATTATTCATATTACTCATTACATGCAGGAAGCTATTTTAGCAGATCGTATTTTAGTAATAGATGGTGGGAAGGTCATCTTATCAGGTACCCCTAAGGAAGTATTTAAGAACGTAGAACAGATAAGAGCAATTGGTTTAGATGTACCAGATTCAACCTACCTTATTTACTTGTTAAGACAGAAGGGATACAACTTAGATCCTACTATGTTAAGTACTGAGGAGGTTGTAGAAGCAATATGGCAATTAAGATAAAAAATTTAACACATAAGTATAATGAAGGAACACCTTTTGAAAAGGTAGCCCTTAAAAATATTAATATTCATATTAAAGATGGTACATTTCTAGGCATTATTGGTCATACAGGTTCAGGAAAGAGTACATTAATACAAATGTTTAATGGGCTTCTTAAGCCTACAGAAGGTCAGGTATTTGTAAAAGGTATAGACATACATGCTCAAAATACAAATAAAAAGCAAATTAGGCAGTCTGTAGGTCTGGTATTCCAGTATCCTGAATATCAACTATTTGAGATGACAGTATATGATGATGTAGCTTATGGACCTAAAAATTTAGGATTAGAGGGAGATGCACTTAAAAAACGTATTGAACAATCTTTAAGAGCAGTAGGCCTTAAGGAAGAACTATGGCAAAAGTCACCTTTTGAATTATCAGGTGGACAAAAACGCCGTGTTGCTATTGCAGGTGTACTCGCTATGAATCCAGATATTTTAATTCTAGATGAGCCAACAGCAGGCTTAGACCCAAAAGGGAGAGAAGAGCTTTTTGGACAACTTAAGAAGATGCATGAAGAAAGTCATTTAACCATTGTACTTATTTCACATAGTATGGAAGATGTGGCAAGATATGCAGAAGAACTTGTTGTACTTTACCGAGGGGAAGTTGCTTTTAAAGGTGAGACGAGAGAAATCTTTAAACATAGAAGAGACCTTGAATGTATTGGCCTTGGTGTGCCACAAGTAAGGCATATTATGGATGAACTTAAGGAAAAAGGTATGGATATAGATAGTGATGTACTTACTGTAGAAGAAGCAGCTGATAAGTTAGTACAGTACTTAGAAAGAGGGGGAAAGTAGATGATTAGAGATATTACCATAGGACAATACTACCCAGTAGACTCTAAGATTCATCGCTTAGACCCTAGGACAAAGATTTTATTAACTTTTGCCTATATTATTGCACTTTTTTTAGTAGATACCGTATGGGGATATCTAGGAGTAATGCTTTCATTAGCTTTAGCTATTAAGATAAGTAAAGTCCCACTTAAATATATGCTAAAAGGTTTAAAGAGTATTGTTTTTATCCTACTCTTTACAGTAGTGCTTAATATCTTCTTTACACCTGGAGAACATATTATTTTGGAGTGGGGTTTCCTAAAAGTCACATGGGAGGGCATACTGTTTGCTGTTGAAATGGGAACAAGATTAATTCTTTTAATCGTTGGTAGTTCACTGCTTACTTTAACCACTTCTCCAATTCAGCTTACCGATGGTATAGAGAGTCTGCTTATGCCATTTACAAAGATTCATGTACCAGCTCATGAAATTGCTATGATGATGAGTATATCACTTAGATTTATTCCAATTCTTTTAGAAGAGACAGATAAGATTATGAAGGCTCAAACAGCACGTGGAGCAGACTTTGAAACAGGTAATATTATGCAGCGTGCCAAAGCTATGATTCCAATTATGGTACCATTGTTTATTTCTGCGTTTAGAAGAGCAGAGGAATTAGCCATGGCAATGGAAGCAAGATGTTATCAAGGTGGTAAAGGACGTACACGTATGAATAAGCTACAATATAGTGGACGAGATTATATTGCCTTTGGTTGTGGTGTAGCTTATATTGTTATGTGTATCATTTTATAATTGAAGCGTATTTAACAGGATTAGAAGATTTAAGTTGATCATCTATAGAGTATTAATCTTATAATGTTATTTATAGGTGATGAGGTATTATAGATGCGAGTTATTTAACAATATATTTGTTATAAGATGATTTATAAACCGAATTAAGAGAATAGAGTCTACGTTAGGTTGATAACGTAGGCTCTTATTGATGAAAAGATATATAGTAATACTTTTAATAGGAAGAAAGTCGTACTAATATATAAATTAAGAGATTGATAAATTATTTTACATAGAGAAGATAAATAGAGAAATGAGGAGGATCTATGAGGAGAGTACAGCTCATAGTAGCTTATGATGGAACTAATTTTCATGGTTTTGCTAAACAAAATCATGCAGCAACAATTCAAGGAACAATTGAAAAGGCATTATATGAATTAACAAAAGAAAAGATTGATTTAGTAGGATCAGGACGTACAGATGCAGGGGTACATGCAAAAGGACAATGTTGTATTATTGATACCAACACTACTATTCCAACTAAGAATTTAGTAAAGGCCTTGAATGGACGTTTGCCTAAGAGTATTGTAATTAAAGATGCTATGGATGTAAAAGAAGATTTTCATCCACGCTTTATGGCAAAGCGAAAGACATATCGCTATCAAATTTTAACCAGTTCAGTAAATGATCCATTTGTAGGACCATTTAGCTATTTTTATCCTTATCCATTAGATATTGAAAGAATGCAAAAAGCAGCTAAGTATATAGAAGGTGAGCATGACTTTAAAGGTTTTTGTGCATCAGGAAGTTCAGTAAAAGGTACAGTGCGTATGGTATATAGTATAGAAGTTAGAAAGGTAGATGACCTTATACAGATAGATATATGTGGTAATGGCTTCTTATATAATATGGTGCGTATTATAGCAGGTACACTTATCGAGGTGGGCAGAGGAAAGAAGGCTCCTAGATGTATAGCTGAAATGATAGAGAAAAAAGATCGTACATTAGGAGGTCCTACTGCACCACCAGAGGGTCTTACTCTTCTAGAAGTATATTATGATGATGCATTACGTTATGAATAGTATGGAGATATGTTGAAAAATATTATTTAGACTGGAATAATCTTTTTCCTTATTCTATAAAGTATTAAATTATCATAACGTGTAACTACATGAATAGATATGTATTTCTAAGTTTATATAAGACATAAAAAGTAATAACAAGTATAAAATTATACGTTTTAAATGCATAATAATAGTTTAATTTAGACTTATAAATACAAATTCCACAGAGTATGTAGTAAAACTAGAAAAATGTGGATAACTACTCAAAAAAAATGGATAAAATGTGCATAAATAAATGAAGTGTAGTATCTTGACAGGCTATGTGACCTATACTATAATGTAATTTGTGTTAATAAGCCCACTTATAAAATCCAAATAGCCCCGGATTTTATATTAAATAGACGGTTTAACTAGCGAAGACTAGAATCCGAAGGAGGGAATTATATGAGAACAACATACATGGCAAATGCTCAAAATGTTGAAAGAAATTGGTATGTTATTGATGCTGAAGGTCAAACAGTAGGTAGACTTGCAAGCCAAATCGCGGCAGTATTAAGAGGTAAAAACAAACCTACTTATACTCCACACGTAGATTGCGGTGATCACGTTATCGTAATCAATGCAGAAAAAGTAGTATTCACAGGTAAAAAACTTGACCAAAAATTATACAGAAGACACTCTGGATACGCTGGTGGTTTAAAAGAGACTAAAGCACGCGATATGCTTAACACTCATCCAGAACGCGTTATTATGTACGCTGTAAAAGGTATGCTTCCTAAAAACTCTTTAGGTAGACAAATGCTTACAAAATTACGTGTATACGCTGGAACAGAGCACAATCATGAAGCTCAACAACCAGTAGAACTTAAATTCAACTAATAGTATCGAGAGGAGGAAATACAAATGGCAGCAGTTAGATATTATGGAACAGGTAGACGTAAAAGCTCTGTAGCTAGAGTATACCTTGTACCAGGAACAGGTAAAATCACAATCAATAAAAGAGATATCGAAGAATACTTCGGTCTTGAAACATTAAAAGTTATCACTCGTCAACCTTTAGTACTTACAGAAACATTAACTAAATTTGATGTTAGAGTAAACGTTCACGGTGGTGGTACAACAGGACAAGCAGGTGCTATCCGTCATGGTATTAGCCGTGCTCTTCTTCAAGCTGATGGAGAATTCCGTCCAGCTCTTAAAAAAGCAGGTTTCTTAACAAGGGATCCAAGAATGAAAGAAAGAAAAAAATACGGTCTCAAAGCTGCGAGACGTGCACCACAATTCTCAAAAAGATAATTTTACGTGCACACGTATTCAAGAACTCCAAAGAGTTATACTCTTTGGAGTTCTTTTTTTGTGCGTGCATAGAAAAGCTAAAACTGCAAATTATCTTATATAGAGATCACATCTTGAAAGCTTATAGATAGGGGGAAGCCCTTAACTAGAGCTGATTAATGATAATGAGGAGGCAGCACTTTTATGCAGGGCAGCGGAAAATTATTTAAAAAGATTAGGGAGTATGAAGCTTCTATGCTTTCTAAAAAAGATTATCTTACAAAAGAGTTTGAGCTCAAGGATAATGAAGTACTTGTAGATATCAACTTATATGAAGGTCTTACAGTAATCGATCCTTTATCATGGGGTAAGCAAAGTGAGTTGAATGGAGAGATTTATGAGTATATTGACAATAAAACATATATCATTCCTGTAAAATATTCTATTACTTTATGTTTTCATCATGATGGGATTAGTGAAGAGGAGCAGAATAAGATTAGAGAATTGATAGAAGAACATTATATGCTTGTTTTACATGATAAGAAGGTAGACTTAGGTATTAATGCAATAAAGGTACTAGGGCTTGGAATTGTAGGTGCACTTTTGTTAAGTATGTATTTTGTTTTACAAGTAACAAGTATACAGCAACTTTTCATGGAATTTTTAAGTATAGCAGGTACCTTTGCATTATGGGAAGCAGTGGATTTCTATTTATTAGAAAGAAGGGAAATACAGCAAGAGAGGTTAAATGCTGGGCAGATTGTATTAAGTCATGTTATTTTCTCACAAAAGAACCAAGAGGAAGGATAATAATCTTTGAGATGAGTTGACAAAAAGAAGCTTTCTCCTTATACTTACTTATGATAATTACTAATAGTAACTAATTTGGAAAACGATAAGGAACATATTAATTTTAAATTAGGATAGAGGGTTATGGAGGAGGCATAAAATATGAACACAGAAAAAATAAAGGAGCTTTTAAACAGTTGTTTTACTGCCAAAAAGATTACAGAAACAATGGAGGAGCTACCAAAAGGATTTAAGCCAAGGCATATACATGTCATTGATAGTATTTATACTATTGGAGAGCGAAAAGAAGATGTACGTATTAGTGATGTAAGTAAGGAACTTCATATTACGACACCTAGTGTAACAAAGTTAATCAATGAGTTAGAGGCCATGGAGGCAGTCGAAAAATATACATGGAGTGAAGATAAACGTGTGACTTTAGTACGTCTAACCAAACTTGGGCAGTGCTATCAAAAACATTATGTCTTAGAGTACCATGAAGCGTGGGCAAAGGGACTAAGTGACATTACAGATGAAGAAGTGGATCTTGTTGTAAGTGTCATCGAAAAATTGCAGCAAGCTATGCCAAAGCAAGGAGGCGAGCATGAGTAGTCATTCAGATTTTTCAACAGGTAAAATTTCTACAATGATTCTTAAGTTTTCTATTCCAGCTGCCGTATCTTTGTTGATTACAGCAATCTACAATATAGTAGACCGAATGTTTATTGGTAACGTTAATGGAAGTACAGCATTAGCTGCATTATCTATTTGTTTTCCACTTTCTTTTATGATGATTGCATTTGGGTTGATGTGTAGTGCAGGGGGTTCAACACTCTTTACATTACTAAGAGGTAAAGGGGATGAAGCAGGAGCAAATCGTGCATTTAGTTCAGCTTTTTTATTGACGATTCTATTTGAAGTAATTTTATCTATTGTACTATTAGTTTTTGCCCCAACCTTTTTAACGCTCTTTGGAGTTACAGAGACAACTTATGATTTGGCTCTACAATATTATAAGATTGTTAGTTTGGGATGTGTCTTCCAGGGCTTAACCTTTATATTATGTGATTTTGTACGTGTATCAGGTAAGCCTATTATGGGGATGTGGGTAACGACCTTAGGGGCTGTTACAAATATTATTTTAGATGCGGTATTTGTTGCTGGATTAGGATGGGGTGTTCAAGGGGCTGCATGGGCAACTATAATTGGGCAAGTTGTATCGGTAGTATTTGGAGCTTGGATGATCTTCTCAGGAAGGACATTAGTAAAAATTAAGAGTGAAAGCTTTAAGATAGATTCTGCTATTTCAAAAGAACTTCTTAAATGTGGTTTTGCTTTTTGGATTGCTCAGATTGCTATGGGATTTATTGCTTTAGTTTATAATGGACAATTAGGTAAATATGGTGGAGACATTGCTATTAGTGTGTATGCTGTAATTTCAAGTATTATGACCTTTGTTATTATGCCTGCAAGTGGTATTAGTCAGGGAATTCAACCTTTAGTTGGATTTAACTATAGTACAGGGCACTATGATAGAGTTAAGAAAATTTTTCTTCAAGCAACAGCCTTCTCTGTAGGGATAACCCTTATTATATGGAGCGTGACTGAATTGTTCCCAGGTTTTATTATTAATATGTTTGGTGGTGGAAGTGAGTTATTGGAGATAGGTATACCTGCTCTTAGAACTAACTTTATTATTGCACCAGTACTTGGATTTGTTATGCTAGCAACAACTTTCTTCCAATCTATAGGGAAGCCGAATGCTTCTTCTGTGATTACCTTAATAAGACAGGTTGTAGCGCTTATTCCCCTGATTTACTTATTACCTATAGTACTTGGAACAATAGGGATCTTCTATGCACAGCCTATAAGTGATCTACTTGCAACGGTGTTATCATGGGTATTAATACATAAGGAATTTAAGAAGTTAGTTCAGGATAAATGATAGAATCATTTGTATAGCTAGAGGTAATAGAATTATTTACAAAGCTAGCTATAAAGATAAGCAAAAGAGTTAATTTACAATGATAAGTAATAAGGATAGGCTGTAGAAAGAAGTAATTTATAGTGATAACTTATAAGGATAGAATAAAGAAGTAATTTGTAAAGATGAAGTATAAGAATAAGTAATAAAAATAGCTCATAAAGTATAGAAACAAAAATGCCTTCAGTAGACTACTAAGAGTCACTGAAGGCATTTTTTTAAGCACTAATATAGTCTACGACATCCATAAAAGTACAAAATATTTCTATATTTATGCCCTATACCTATGATCGATGACTAGGTTAGAGTAGACCACCATCTAAAGTAAGAATCTGTCCGGTCATATAGCTTGCAGCATTGCTTACTAGGTAGAGACAAGTTTGGGCAACTTCATCAGCTTGCCCTGTACGACAAAGGGGTACTTCATCGATAAAGGCATTGCGATCATCTTCTGTAAAGTGAGCATTCATCTCGGTATCAATCCAGCCACAAGCAATGGCATTGACACGAATGTTAGAAGGCCCTAATTCTTTAGCCAGTGCCTTTGTAAAACCATTAAGGGCACTTTTACTTGTACTGTAAGCTACTTCACAAGAAGCGCCAACATTACCCCAGATAGAAGAAATATTAATGATGCAGCCTTTATGACTTGCAATCATATGAGGCGTAGCTAGGTGGCAGCAGTTATAGGCTGAGTTTAAATTAGTCGTTATGACTTTTTGCCATAGATCAGGTGGTGTATCTGTAAAGAGTCCTACGTGACTGATACCTGCATTGTTAATAAGAATAGTTGGATAGCTTCTAAATACTTCATGGCAGTGGGCAAAAAGTTCTTCGGCAACTTGATAGTTAGAAATATCCCCTAAAAATGAAGTGACATTGTAGCCAGAAGAGGCTAACTCAGTATGGGTATCTATGAGGGCTTGCTGGTTAGAAGCACCGTTAAGTACAACTCGAGCACCGAGCTGAGCAAAATGGGTTGCTATGGCACGTCCAATACCACGGGATGAGCCTGTTACAAGAACAACTTCCTCTTTGTAGTTAGGTAGACTACAAGGACTTTGAATTTGATTAGATTCCATGGCTATTTATTCTCCTTTTAGGAAAGCAATTTCTTCCTTATATAAGTTGGTTTTCTTATCAAGCCAAGGTGTTTCTAAGATAAATGGTCTACCTTGTACTTTAGGATGATGCACAATACGATAGAGGGCGTCACGACCAATTTGATCTTTTCCTTTAGGGTTTTCTTCTGTAGCGCCTAAGTTAGCATGACGGTCTTTACGTGCACCACGTATATTGAGTGAACCATTAATATGGAATACTTTGAGTTTATCCAGCCCGATAATACGGTCAAATTCTTCAATGACATGATCAAAGTTTTCAATAATATCATAGCCGCTATCATGAAGGTGGCAAGTATCCACACAGACACCAACTTTATCAGAGTATTTCACACCATCTATGATCGCTTTAAGTTCTTCGAAGCAACGACCGATTTCACTCCCTTTACCAGCCATTGTTTCAAGGCAGATACAAGGTTTAGTATCTTCTGTAAGGACTTCATTTAATCCGGCAATAATACGTTCTGTGCCGTATTCTAGTGTTTCAGTAGTGAAAGAGCCTGGATGAAGGACTAAATAATCTGAGCCTAGAGCCGTTGTACGCTCGATTTCTAAAGCTAAGAACTCTTTAGCAAGTTGATACGTATCTTCTTTACAAGAGGCTAAATTAATAATATATGGTGCATGGATGACGATATCTGAAAGTCCATAAGCCTCCATAAAGGCTTTTCCTTCTTTAATTTTTAACTTTTCTAGTGGGGAACGCTTTGTATTTTGAGGTGCACCAGTATAAATCATAAAAGTATTTGCACCGTAGGAATATGCTTCTTTTGCTGCACCTAAAAGGCCACCAGACATAGAAACATGAGAACCGATTTTTAACATAATAATCTCCTTTTTTCTAATCTAGTTTAAAATACACCAAATATTTACAATTGAGTATAACTATAGTATACTAATTATTAACATTTAAAGGTTCTAAAATACAAATTTTATTAAATTCGATCTGAACTTTAGAACTCTGTTTATAGTAGCATATAATAAGGAGAATTATAAGGGCATATTATGATTTTAAATCCTAGGGGGAAGTTATATGAAACAAGAGTATGAGGAAAAAGAGGACGAGCTAGAAGCAAACTTTAAAGAACAACTGACCAAAGAAAAAGTAATCAAAGAGGAAGTATTAAAAGACGGATTGCTCAAAGAACAAGTAGAAAGTAGTGTAGAGGTTCACCAAGACTTGGCAGAAAACAAACAGGCTAGCCAAGGAATATTAGAAAATCAGAAGGTGAATCAAGGGGGATTAGAAGAGAAGCAGGCTAGTCTGAAGAGATTAGAAGGCGAGGACACTAATCAAACAGTATTAAAAAATGAAAAAGTTAATCAAAGGTTATTAAAGGAAGAAAAGAGAAGTAGGCATAAAGGTAAAAGAAGTATCACTATGAAGGTACTTTTGTGTACGCTTATTGTTATTTTCCTTTCAGTAGGTTTAATAACAGGAGCAGGTATAGTGGGTTATAATAGCTTGGTATATGATGATGTAGAGATAGTAAAAGTAGAAAGCAGACAAGAGGACTCTAGTGAAGATGCATTAATAAATGAAGACAAGCAAGTAGGTCAAAATGGGACAAGTGTAACCATGCCTTTAAAAGAAGAGAAAAAGCTAGATAAGACAGTTGCAATCTTTGGGACAGACGCCTCAGGTCGATTGACAGATGTAATCTTTTTAGCTCACGTTGATAGCAAGACGAAAGAAGTAAGTTTGATAGCTATACCAAGAGATACAAAGGTAGATTGGACGAAGGAGCAAATGAGTATTTTGCCTGAAAGACATAAGTGGGTGCGTTTTAGTAAAATTAATGAGATGACTAGCTGGGGTGGGATAGAGAATATTAGAGAGCTTACAATTACCACATTAGAATCCATGCTAGGTGTTCCTATTGATAATTATGTGATTGTCAATTTGGATGCATTTAGACAAATTGTAGATGCAATAGATGGTGTGGAAATAGATGTACAACACTATATGGAGATGCGTGATCATAGCCAAGGGTTATCTATTAGCCTAACACCAGGTGTTCAAGTCTTAGATGGAAATAAAGCAGAACAATTTGTAAGGTTTAGAGGCTATCCCAATGGGGATTTAGGAAGAATAGAAGCACAGCAGAAGTTTTTAGAAGCTTTTGCTAAGAAGGTCCTTTCTTTTGAAACTTTAACAAAACTGCCACAACTTGTAGATATTGGTTTTGCTTCAGTTAAAACAGATATAAGTTTAATGGAACTTACGACCTACGTACCGTATGTGAAAGCCTTTAATATGGAGAACCTATCGTTCTATGTATTGCCAGGTGAGGCACGCTATGAGAATAATATTTCTTATTATTTTGCTAACCATGAAAAAGCCTTAGAGATGATTGATCAGATTTTTTATAAAAATATAGAGTAAAAGATAAAGGGATGTCAAATTTTTGATATCTCTTTTTTGTATTTTGTTCATAAATTGAGTTTATAATAAACAAAGATACAATTTCATTTTGTCAAAAATTGTGATATTATAATGCGTGATGTATAATATACATTAGATATGGTATAAAATGGATACATATTTAGCGAATAGACGTCATATAGGGAGTGAAATGGATGAGTACGAAGCGTACTAAGAAGAAAATGAATAAAAAGAAGAAGCTAATGAGAACGTTTTTGTTCTCCATGATGTGGACAGTATTGGTATGTGTAGTAGGTGCTACAACAGTAGTAGGATGCTATAACTATTTCTTTAAACATGATGGTGGTGAGAACAGCGCTCAAGCCGGTAGCAACAAGCCAAACAAAAAAGATGAAAAAGCACCAGACATTTATAAAAATGTAGCGGTATTTGGTGTCGATAAAGATGGTTATCGAACAGATGTTATTTTTGTAGTAAACTTTAATAGTGTAACAAACAAAGTTAAAGTCATCTCTTTACCTCGTGATACAAAAGTTAAATGGAGTGAAGAACAAAAACAAAGCTTACGTGATCTTGGTAAACGTACAGTATCTGTATCTAAGCTGAATGAAATGACAGCTTATGGTGGGATTGAGAATATTCGTTTGTTTACCATTAATGAAATTGAGAACATGTTAGGTATTACAGTGGATAACTATGTAATTGTTAATATCGATGCTTTTAATCAAATTGTAGATGCTATAGGCGGTGTTGATTTATATGTTCCACAAAATATGAAACATACAGATTACGCAGGGGATTTATTCATTGACCTTAAAGAAGGTTATCAACATTTAGATGGTGATAAAGCAGAACAATTTGTACGTTTTAGAAGCTATCCAAATGGTGACGTAGATCGTATTGCAGCACAACAAGTCTTTTTAGATGCTTTTGCTGATAAGGTACTTAGTCCAAGTATCATTACTAAAATACCAAAAATCATGGGTATTTTATTTAGTTCAATTAAAACAGATGCAGAGCTTGGTGACCTTACAGGATATTATCAATATGTAAATAGTTTTAATAAAGAAAACTTAACGTTCTATACACTTCCAGGAGAAGGGCGTTATGAAGGTGGTGCATCATATTTCTTCCCAGATCATGATGAACTTGATAAAGTGGTACAAGAAGTATTCTATGATAAAGTACCAGCTGGTGAAGAACCAGAAGAAGCAGAAGTTATAGTAGATAAAACCGTATCTGTTGTCATATTAAATGGAAGCGGTATTACAGGTGCAGCAGCAACTGCTAGTGAGAAGTTGACAGCAGAAGGTTACGCTGTACAAGAAGTTGGAAACTATACACGTTCAGATGTAACAGCAACCATGATTATTGCTAAAGATGCAAAAAAAGCTGAACAGTTTAAAGCCTATTATCCAAACGCACAAATAACAACAAATGACACATTAACAACTGACATTCAAATTGTACTTGGAGCAGATATTCAATAAATAAAAAATAGAGACCATAAATGGGCTAGAGGAGGGGAACTAGATGAAAGCGAAAAAACTTTGGATCACTTTTGTCGTAAGCAGTGTAATCGCAAGTAGTTTTAACTATTCTTATGCAGCAGTATTACATGAGATTAATCAAACACAACAAGTAACAAATGGGGCGACCCATATATCCAAAGAAATCCTGACGAGTGAAGGATGGCAAGATTTAAATATATTACGTATTGACCTTAGTAACCCGAATGTAGAATTAAAACCTATAACAACTCAAGTATTAGGGGAACGCGATAATATATTAAATATGGCAACACAGCATGGTGCAGTAGCAGCAGTCAATGCAGACTACTTTGATATGAGTTCTAAGACCCCAGCTTTTGGGCCGGTTGTTAGTGATGGGACAATCGATCAAGCTTATAATAATGATTACAATACATTAGGGCCAGCTAAGTATATGGGTACACTTTTAGTAGGTGAAGATGGCACAGCTTCTATGGATTACTATAGTGTGAAAATGTGGGTAGAAATTGATGGTCAAAAAGCATTTGATTTATCGAGTTACAACAGAATACCAAGCAGTGTACGCATACCATTTATTATTGACCGCAGTTATTATACAAATAATCAAGCGCTCATTACGAAATATCAAAGTTCTGTAGGGCTTTACACCATTTTAGTAGAAGATGATGAAGTCACTTATGTTTCTAGCCTAAATGAGGTTGTAGAAGTACCAAAGAATGGCTATGCAATTATGGTAAGTGGAGACAAGTTTAGTACATATGGGCCTTATTTAACAGAAGGTGCAGAAATTAATATCGCTCAAGTTGTTAGCTTAAATAATGCAGTGGTCGAACAAATTGAAAACTTACAAATGGCTGTTGGTGGTGGTGGGCTTATCCTGAAAAATGGTGCAGCTTACCAAGGAGAAGCACATAAGGTTTCAGCAAGTAGCAAGGAACCACGTACAATCGTAGCCAATACATATAAAGAAAATGAAATTTTATTGATTACAATAGATGGACGCTTATCCAATACATTAGGAGCAACCCATCAAGATATGATTACAATTCTTCAGAATTTAGGTGCAAAAGATGCCATGTACTTAGATGGTGGTGGTTCAACCACTTTAGTTGCACGTAATGAAGGGGAAACAACTTTAACCATTCAAAACAGACCATCAGGCACTGTACAAAGAAATGTAGCCAATGGAATTGGTGTCTTTACTACAAATGCTACAGGTGAAGTTGCCAACTTAACGCTAGAACCTTCTAGTGAAAGAACTTTTGTAGGAGAGTCCATTACCTTTAACTTAAAAGCAACAGACAAAAATGGCAATCCAGTGCAATTGAATCAAAAAGAAGTAAGTTTATCTATTGCTGGTGTAACAGGCGACTTTAGTGGCTTTAAGTTCTCACCAAAGACAACAGGAAATGGACTTGTGGTTGCAACAGTAGGTGATGTGAGTGCAACAGCAGAAATTAAAGTGACTCAACCAAAAGGATTAATGATTGAGCCAGCAACACTTCAGTTAGATGAAAATGCAACCAAACAAGTACAAGTTTATGGTGTAGACAGTGAAGGCTATAAAATCCCAATCACAACAGGACAAATAACTTGGAAGAGTAAAAATAGCAAAGTATCTGCAGCAGGTACAACGATTGCAGCTACCAATAAAGCCATTGATCAATTAGAAGCAAGTTACCAAGGGGCAACTGGTAAAGTGAACGTGGTTGTAGGACCATCTGTTGTGGCACTCGAATCTTTTGAAGAAAGTCTAGGAAAATGGGCAGCAGGTGGCAGTACAGTAGAAGGTAAAGTAGAAGCTTCAAAAGAAGTGAAGTATCATGGGAATCAATCCATTAAAATGACATACACCTTTAATAAAGATAGTAATAAGCAAGTGGCTTATACAGTCTTTGATAAGCCTATTGTACTTACAGAAGATGCAAAAAGCTTAAACATGTGGATCTTGGCTAATGGGCAAGGAGATACATTAAAAGTTCAAGTAGAAGATGCTAAAGGCAAAGTACATTATTTAACCCTTGCAGATAGTTTAAATCATACAGGTTGGAAGTATATGAGTGCAGCTTTACCAAATGATATAGCTATGCCAGCAAAAGCAACTAAGCTTTATGTGTATAGTGCTAATGGTTCTAAAGAAAAGCGCACAAGTGCGATTTATATGGATCATGTTTCTATGACCCGTGGGGATAGAAATGCTGAAAATAGTTCTGCAAGATCAGATTATCAATTTGATTCACATTACAAACCAACCCTTCAAGCAGCTACAGGAAACCAATACAGTGTAAAGGTATTAGGACCTACATCTATTTCAGGTATGGTACATAGTGATGAAACTCTTGCGAAGATGTCTAAGAAGGTAAATACAGGTGCATCAATGATTGTTCAAGCATCTAAAAATAATTTACCTTTAAGCTTAAGTCCTAAAGTAGCAACCTATAACAATACTTTTGGTCAAGCTACACAAGGTGCATTAGATGTAATCTTTGTAGGGACAGATAATGGTGGTATCCGTGAAACAAATGGCTCACAATGGGCACAACTGAAACAGTCTTTACAGGCAAGTACAGGCAAACATATTGTACTCGTAATGAGTAAGAATCCTACCACTCAATTTAGTGATGCACGTGAAGGTAAAGCATTACATGACTATTTAGCTGAGTATAAAAAGACAACAGGTAAAAATGTTTTTGTAGTGACAACTGGAAGTACTTCAAAAGAGGTACGAATTGAAGATGGTATTAGATACATAAGGTTAAATGGTTTAGCAACTTCAACAGGTCAAGTTGGAGAAGGTGAATACCTACTCTTCAAAGTCGTAGGAGACGATATTTATTATACATTTGAATCGATGTTATAAGATTGTAACCGGGAACCAATAAGGTTACCCGGTTATCTTTTCTTATATTGTAGGAAAAAATATGGCAGTTGCCATTTTTTATAAGGAGGCTTATATGACAAAAAGAATGAAATTATTGATGCTCACATTAGGGGTACTAGCAGTAGGCACAAGTGCATATGCTGCAAAAGGGGATGCAGGTAGTTCAAATGACCCACTTGTAACAAAAAGCTATGTAGATAGTCAAATAGCATCTGTTTCAGGTGGTGGCTCTACTGCTAAACTTGAAAGTAAATTAGCAGCACAAGAAGAGATGATTTCCGTATTAACACAAGAAATCAACGCACTTAAACAACAAAGTAGTAGTAGCTATACCGTTGTAACAGTACCACAAGGGAGCAGTATTGTAGGTGCACAAGGAACAGAGATTATTGTACGTTCAGGAAATGGCTTAGTTCTTGCAAGTCAAGGTGGTGGCCTACAAGATATGACAGAAGGTACAGATTTATTAGCAGGAAGTGAAGTACCAAAATATCATTTAGTGATTGTACCACGTGAAGATGGTCGAGGAATTTTGGCAACAAAAGATTTAATAGTAATGGTTAGAGGTGGGTATAATATCCAATAATAATGATGGATAGATTACGGAGGACGAGATGAAAAAACAAAGTAAGATAATTATAAGCGTATTGATTGTCATATCTCTATGTGTTTGCGGATTTATAGGGGCGAGACGTATTAATGTAGAACAAAATTATAGAGATATTCAAGTAGCAATCCGCTATAGTGATGTGCTTAACATTGCAAGACAAACCAATGAACCAATAGATGTAGTACTTAAGCATTTTAATGACCTAGGAGCGAATGCACTCTTTGTAAGAGAAAATACAGTGCTACCGATATCAAGTGCTGATTATGTCAATTTTAAAGACCAAGGTAAAGCTACGGTTTATGAAGGTTATGAGTTAGAAAAAGATTATCCTGAAAGCAATAATATTAGAAGAAGTAATCTTTATATAGAAGCTTATGATGAAGAAACATTTAATCTCATTTATAATAACTTAACTTTAAAAGGTATTAGTGCTTATAAAACACTTATTGAAGGTGAAGATTATATAGAAGTAACAGTACCTACTAGTATTTTAACCACACTTGGTGTCGGTTATAACTATGAACACTTACAAGTAGCAGCAGATTTAGGTTATGTGATTTTACCACAGGTTAAGTCTTGGGATCATGTATCAGATGAGTCTATTGAAGCCTTTGTACAACAAATCGAAGCCATTCCTAATTTAGGTACAATTTACTTTGCAGACAGCGCTATCGTAGAACCTAAAAATCCTATGATCGTAGAAATGATTGAAGAACACGGATTAGGATTTGTAGAATTTTTCTCAGAAAAACAAAAAGGCTTTGAAACTTTAGCAAAGACTTCAAGTCAAAAAGGTATAGCTTTTAATGTAGAACGTCTACACACAGTAACAGATGCACAAGTTAAACAGTATACAACAGATGGACTTATGGATCGTTATATGCTTGCTTTAACAGAACGTAACTTACGTACTTTCTTATTTAAAATGCCAAATACTTTAGATATTGAAAAAGATGCAAACTTCTTAGGAACCAATATTTCTACATTTACTGAATTAGCAGAAACAAAAGGCTATACAGTAGTAAACGAAATCAAACCATATAACTTACCAATGGGGAGTTATGTATTAAGTCTTTTAGCTGGACTTGGTGCGATTTTAGTCTTTGTACTTTTATTAGATTATTTAAAACTTACAAAAGTAGGCTATATCTTAGGGGCACTTGGACTTATTGGATATGCTGGACTTTTAAAAGTTTCTCCAGATATGGGGATCAAATTAATGGCTTTATTTGGAGCAGTGATTTATCCTACTTACGGTGTAACCATTGTATTAGATGATAAAGAAAGAAATATTAAAGAGACTATTTTAGCTTTTATTAAATGTAGTGTGATTTCATTTGGTGGTGCCTTAACGATTATTGGGGTATTATCTCGTACAAGTTTTGGACTTGGAATTAATGTTTTTGCGGGTGTAAAAGCAGCTATGCTTCTACCTATCGTGCTTGTACTTCTTATTGCTTACTATGAACGTCATGGATTAAGTTATCAATATTATAAAGACTTATTAAGTAATAAAGTTACTTATTTAGCATTAGGGATTATGGCAGTAGGTGCAGTGGTATTACTTGTTTATACTTCACGTACAGGGAATACAGGAAGTATTTCACCTTTAGAACTTACATTTAGACAATTCTTAGATACAACACTTGGGGTAAGACCAAGAACAAAAGAATTCTTAATTGGTCATCCATTAATGCTGGTACTTCTTTACTATGGTTATAAAGATAAGTACATCCCACTTCTTGTATTAGGAGCTATTGGACAGATTTCATTAGTTAATACGTATGCACATATTCATACACCGGTTTTAATCTCTCTTATTAGAATGGGTTATGGCCTCATCTTTGGTATTGTTATAGGCTTAATCTTTATCGGTGTAACCAAATTAGTAGGTAAGGTGATTAATAAATGGGTACTAAAAAATCAATAGTATTATCAGGTTATTATGGATTTAACAATATAGGTGATGAAGCTGTACTTTCTTCTATTATTACAGCACTACGTAAACAAATACCAGATGTAGAAATAACAGTGTTATCGAATTCACCAAGTCAAACAAAGGCACTTTATGGGGTAGAAGCCATTAATAGATGGGGAATTAAAGACATTATTGCTGCCATTAAGAAAAGTGATGTGGTCATTAGTGGTGGGGGAAGCTTACTACAAGATGTTACAAGTAGTAAGGTTATTCCATATTATTTAGGTGTTGTTAAAATTGCTCAGTTTTACAAAAAGCCTGTTGTGTTCTATTCACAAGGTGTAGGCCCAGTAGCCAAAGGCTTTGGCAAGCTCTTGGTGAAGCAGATTTGTAACAGGGTAACTCATATCTTTGTAAGAGAAGTAGGATCTAAACAACTTTTAGAAAGCTTAGGTGTGAATAAAGCACCGATTACTGTAGCCATTGACCCTGTTTTAGGTATTGAACCTAAACAGGCATTGGTAAGTGATATCCAAGCAAGTTTACCAGAAGGTAAAAAAGTAGGTCTTTATATTAGACCATGGAAAAATGATGAAGAAATGATTGAAAAAGTAGCACGCATTGCAAGCTACATTGAATCAAAAGGCTATGCCCTTTATTTCATTCCTATGTATCATAAGGAAGACTTAAGTATTGCCCAGGAGATCGCAAATCGTGTAAAAGGCGATGTACATGTGATTGAACAAGAAATGACTATAGATGAAGTAGTCGCTTATACTGTGCAATTTGATTTCATTCTAGGCATGCGTTTACACAGCTTAATTATGGCACATGCAGTAGAAGTACCTATGATTGGTTTATCTTATGATCCAAAAGTAGAAGGTTTCTTAAATGAGGTTGGTGCACCATACTGTATGCCTGTTGCTTCAATTAATGAAGAGAAGATGAAAGTCTATATAGATGAACTCATTGAACAATTAGAGACAGAGAGAGAACGCATTCATCTTGTAAACCAAGAGAAAAAACAAAAAGTGGAATTGCCAGCAGTCAAGGTACGTGAGCTGCTAGGTTAGGAGGCAAATATGAGAGATACTATTAATGTATTAGACATACCAGTAGATCGTATTACAATGGAAGATGCAACAAGACGAATTAGTGAATTTGTGAATTCTTCTAATTACCATATGGTCTTTACACCAAATCCAGAAATTGTTATGTTAGCACGTGATAATGCAGATTTTAAAGCAGTTATGCAACGTGCAGATCTTATTGTTCCTGATGGTATTGGTGTGGTACTTGCCTCTAAAATATTACAAGATGCATTACCAGAGCGTGTAGCAGGTTATGATTTAGTACAAAATACAATGAAACAAGCAGCAGATAAGGGATACCGTTATTACTTCCTAGGGAGTAAGCCAGGGATAGCAGAGCAAGCTGCCCAGAAAATGCGTGCAAAGTACCCAGGGATTCAAATTGTAGGTATTCGTGATGGTTATTTTAAAGAAGAAGATGAACCAGCTATTATAGAAGACATTAATAATAGTAATGCAAATATCCTATTGGCTGCACTAGGTGCACCAAAGCAGGAACTTTGGATTGATAAATATAGAGAACAATTACCTAATATACGTGTAGCTATTGGAGTAGGTGGAAGCTTTGATGGTATGGCAGAGGTTGTAAAACGTGCACCAGAGTTTTATCAAAAAGTAGGGTTAGAGTGGTTCTATCGCTTGATGTGTCAGCCAACACGTGCAAAGCGTATGTTGGTACTACCAAAATTCGTAATAGAAGTAGTTAAAGAAAAGTTCCACAAAAAATGACACGAATAATAGGCTATTTAACAACTTTCAGTAGCAGGTTGGTTATATAGTACAGTTTATGGATAAAAAGAGATTAGTTTGTTAACCCTTATTCCACAAAATGCAAATTTTTTTTAGGACTATTAACTAAAATAAATTTAGGCTTTTTATCAAAATAGCGAATAGCTTAGTTAATGGAAATATAGTATATTTATATTATCAAATTAAGCAGTGTGTTTTACAACACGTAAGAGCAATGGATTAAAATAAAGCCAAGGGGGAAAAATCATGGCAGAATTAAAATTAAATAATATTTACAAACGTTATCCTAATGGATTCGTAGCGGTAAAAGACTTCAACCTTCACATTCAAGATAAAGAATTCATTATCTTCGTAGGTCCATCAGGATGTGGTAAATCTACTACATTACGTATGATCGCAGGTCTTGAAGAAATTTCTTCAGGTGAACTTTGGATCGGGGACAAACTTTGTAACGATGTAGCTCCTAAAGACCGTGATATCGCGATGGTATTCCAAAACTACGCTTTATATCCACATATGTCAGTATATGATAATATGGCATTTGGTCTTAAACTTCGTAAAACTCCAAAAGACGAAATCGAACGTCGTGTTATGGAAGCAGCTAAAATCCTTGATATTGATCAATGTTTAGATCGTAAACCAAAAGCATTATCAGGTGGTCAAAGACAACGTGTTGCTATGGGTCGTGCTATCGTTCGTGAACCAAAAGTATTCTTAATGGATGAACCTTTATCAAACCTTGATGCTAAACTTCGTGTACAAATGAGAACAGAAATCTCTAAATTACACCAAAGACTTCAAACAACATTCATCTACGTAACACATGACCAGGTAGAAGCGATGACACTTGGTACACGTATCGTAGTATTAAAAGATGGTATCATCCAACAAGTTGATTCACCAACTAAATTATACGCAAATCCAGAAAACTTATTCGTTGCTGGTTTCATCGGTTCACCACAAATGAACTTCATCGAAACTAAAGTAGTAGCTCGTGGAGAAGACATCGTTCTTACATTCAGCAACTCAGAAGTTGTATTACCTAAAGAAAAAGCAGCTGCATTAAAAGCTGGTAACTACGTAGGTAAAAACATCATGATGGGTATTCGTCCAGAACATATGGCTGATATGGACACAGTAGGTGACCATGAAAAAGCTAAATATGCTGTTGTAAGCGCTACAGTAGAAGTAACAGAAATGCTTGGTTCTGAAACTTACCTTTACATGGTATGTGAAGGCCACAACGTTACAGGTCGTGTACACCCAAGCTGTAAAGCTAAACCAGGTAGCACAATTGCAATCGGTATTGATACATCAAAAATCCATGCATTTGACCTTGAAACACAACTTACAATCACAAACTAATTTAAATATTGAAGCCTGCTCCATGGAGCAGGCTTTTATATTTTTCTTAAAAAATTAATTTTTATTAACAAATAAAAGGCTAACACTTTTTTTTTGTCTGTAAATAGGATAAAATAAGGTATAATGCGATAAAACTAATTTCAAATAAATAAAACTAGGGAGCTGATAAGAGTGATTTCAAACCAAATTTTACAAAACACAATAGACGGCCTAAAGAATATTACAAGACGTGATTTTAACATACTTGATGCAGAAGCAAAAATTGTTGCAACAACTATTGAAAATGCAGTAGGCGAATATGTACCAGAAGTAGAAGCGTTTATTAATTCTCATGCAGATAGTCAAGAGATGCAAGGCTTACATTACTTCAAAATTTATGATGAGTATTTAGTAGAATATGTACTTGCTGTAAGTGGTACAGATGATGAAGCTTACAAATTAGGAAAACTTGCTGCTTTCCAAATCAAAAGTTTACTTGTAGCTTACAAAGAAAGATTTGACAAAGATAACTTTATTAAAAACTTACTTTTAGATAACTTACTCTTAGTAGATATCTATAGTAGAGCAAAAAAATTACATGTAGAAAATACTGTTCCACGTGTGGTTATTTTAATTGAGTCAAATCAAAGCAAAGAAGCAAATATCTCAGAAATCTTAAGAAGTATCTTCCCAGATAAATCTAAAGACTTTGTTACAGCTGTAGATGAAAGAAGCGTTATTCTTGTTAAAGAGGTGGCTACAGGAGAAGAAACAGAAGTAGATAATTACTCTAAAATGATCTATGATACATTAAGCTCAGAAGCTATGAGTAATGTTCACATTGCTGTAGGTACAGTTGTATCTGACCTTAAAGATGTATCTAACTCTTACAAAGAAGCAAGTATGGCACTTGAAGTAGGTAAAATCTTCAACTGTGAAGATAATATTTCAACTTATTCAAAACTTGGTATCGGTCGTATTATTTATCAATTACCACTACCACTTTGCAAAATGTTCATCCAAGAAGTCTTAAAAGGTAAAAAAGTTGAAAACTTTGATGAAGAAACACTTATGACAGTAAACAAATTCTTTGAAAACAGCTTAAATGTATCTGAAACATCAAGACAACTTTACATCCACAGAAATACACTTGTTTACCGTTTAGATAAACTTCTTAAAATGACAGGCCTTGACCTTAGAAAATTCGATGATGCCATCGTATTTAAAATTACAATCATGGTAAGTCAATATATGGAATATATGGAGAGACAAAATTCAGGCAAGCTATAAGATGGGGGTAAGAGCATGATTTACTTAAATAATGTGTCAAAGACCTATCCTAATGGCACAGTAGGTATTAAGCCTACCTCTCTTAGTATAGAAAAAGGGGAATTTGTCTTTATAACAGGGAATAGTGGTTCAGGAAAATCTACTTTATTAAAGCTTATGCTTAAAGAGGTTGAACCAACCCATGGCAAGATTAGTATTAATGGTAGGGAAATTACAAAACTCAAACGTAGACAAGTTCCTTATTTACGTAGAGATGTAGCTGTTGTATTTCAGGACTTTAGGTTGTTACCCAATAAGACTGTTTATGAAAATGTAGCATTTGCTATGCAAGTTGTACAAGCAAGTAGTAAAGAAATCAGAAGAGCAGTCCCAGTTGTACTGGGACTTGTTGGGCTTGCTAAAAAGGCAAGATGTTATCCACATGAACTTTCAGGTGGCGAGCAACAAAGAACGGCTATTGCACGTGCTATTGTTAATAATTCACCCATTTTGATTGCCGATGAGCCTACAGGAAACTTAGACCCATCTACATCTTGGGAGATTATGAACTTACTTCTTGATATCAATATGCGAGGGGTAACCGTTATTGTAGCAACTCATGAACGAGAGATGGTGAACCTTCTCAAAAAGCGTGAGATTGAAGTAAGTAATGGAATTATTGTAAAAGATACTTATGAAGGAGGGTACCATGATGAAGTGGAGTACCGTGAAGTATCTTTGTAAAGAAGGTATTCTAGGCTTATGGAAAAACCGTCTTATGGCACTTGCTTCGGCGGGGACTATTATCCTTTGCTTATTAATTTTAGGTATGTCGTATTCAATTGCTAAAAATATTGAGTCTGTATTACATCAAGTAGAAACACAAATTGGTATTTCAGCCTACTTAAGAGAAAATATTGAACCTACACGTATAACAGAAATTGAAAATAAGATTAAGAATACAGATTATGTTTTAGAAGTAGAGTACATCTCTAAAGAGGATGCCTTACAAAAATTTGCAAGTAGCCAAGAAGATGATACTTTATTTGAACAATTTAAAAATGACAACCCTCTTCCAGCTTCCTTCGAAATCAAAGTAGAGGCCATGCAGTATCAAGAAGAGGTTGTTAAGAAACTACAAAATATACCTGAATTACAAGTTGAATATTTCAAAAATGAAAGTATTATTTTTATGAGTATTAATCATTCAGTCCAATTAATCTCTAGTATTTTAATTGGATGTTTAATTGTGATTGCATTATTACTTATTACAAATACGATTAAACTTACGGTATATGTACGTCGTAAAGAAATCAATATTATGAAATATTTAGGCGCTACGGATACATTTATTCGTTTGCCATTTGTAATTGAGGGGATTTTAATTGGAATTATTGGCTGTATTGTTCCAACTTGGGTCATTAAAGAAGGTTATGTTGTATTTTTAGACTTAATTGGAGACGCATTAGGAAACTTTATGGGTGGTATGCAGTTAGTACCTATAGCAGAAATTATGCAAGGTCTTATACCTATGTTTGGATTAATAGGAATTGGTATTGGGGTATTAGGTAGTGCTATCGCAATACACAAACATCTTAAGGTGTAAGGAGATACAACAATGAAAAGAAGAGTTTTGTTAGTATGGGCACTTATTATAAGTATAGGTATTATACCACTATATGGATCAAGTTTATCCGATAAAAAAAGTGATTTGAAAGAAACACAGCAAAATATTCAAGATTCCAAAAATCAACTTTCTCAAGTAGAAAAAGAACAAACACAGCTTGAAAAAGAAGTGGATGCACTTGATAAAAAAATTGTGGCTGCTGAAGATAAGCTTTTAAAGATAGAAACTGACTTGGAAGCTAAAAAAAGTGAGGTAGAAGTTGCTAAAGAAGAATTAGAAGCCGCTATAGAGAAAAAAGAATATCAATATGAGGCGACTAAAGATCGAATGGTACAGATGTATAAGAATGAAAAATCAGGCTATATTGAACTGATTTTTTCATCAGGAAGCTTAGGTGAGCTTCTAGATCGTACGAAATACATAAAAGTTATATCTGAATATGATAATCAGCTATTAGATGAATATCAAAAGCAAGAAGAAGTCATAGCTGAGAAAAAAGCAACTTTAGAAGTTGAGCAAGTAGCAATAGAAGGATTACGTAGTAATCAAGAAGCTGTTATGAGTGAACTTGAAAGTATGCGAAAGGATAAAAATAAAAAGATTGCTGAAAAGAAATCTAAAGCCAGAACGTTAAGTGATGAGATTGATGAGATGGAAGAAATCTCAAAAGAATTAGAAAAAGAAATTAAACGCTTAACTGAGGCAAGTACAGTCAAATATTCAGGTGGAAAGTTTGAATGGCCAGTACCAGGATACTACCGCCTTAGCTCACAATATAATCCAAGAAATAACCCAATATCAGGGATAGCTGAATTCCATCAAGGGATTGATATACCAGCTCCATACGGAGAAAAAGTCATTGCAGCAGCTGATGGGAAAGTCATCGTATCCGGATGGGTAAGAGGATTTGGAAATACCATTATGATTGACCACGGAAGTGGGATTGTAAGTATTTATGGACATAACTCCTCACTAACAGTAAGTGTAGGAGAATATGTAAGCCGCGGTACACAAGTCGCGCGAATCGGAAGTACAGGGAACTCAACAGGTAATCACTGCCACTTCGAAGTTCGCGTCAACGGCCGCCACACCTCCCCATGGAATTATTTAAATAATTAGGGACGGTTCATTCAGATTCATAAAAGAAAGGGGGAACTAAATAATAGTTTCCCCTTTCTCTACAATTCTATGAATAGGGTATTATTAGAATAAAAATTTAAACATGGTTAATAGACCAACATGATATATACATTA
Source organism: Holtiella tumoricola (assembly GCF_027857615.1). Classification (NCBI taxonomy): domain Bacteria; kingdom Bacillati; phylum Bacillota; class Clostridia; order Lachnospirales; family Cellulosilyticaceae; genus Holtiella; species Holtiella tumoricola. The sequence goes on along the minus strand of NZ_JAQIFT010000046.1, from coordinate 88,059 downwards.
TGTTGGTCTATTATTTTTATATGGGAATTAAGAATTAATACTAATAAAATTCTCTATAATAGGCATATCATAAGTAAGGGACATACCCTTAGCAATAAGAGATGAAACTCTAGATCTAGAGATATTGCCAATAAATGCACAGATTTCGAGGTGAGACATATTACAAAATGCGTGTAGCATAAAACAGGTTAAAGCTCTAAGCGAGGTTGCAGATGAAGAATACTTGTAAAATATACATTGACTAGGCTGATTTAGTTGAGTAGAAACATATTGGAGAATCATTTCAGGGTCATGGATACGCGGAATGAATTTACTATTAGTAGGTTCAGAGGTATACAAAGGAAAGTCTGTATCTTTTATGATAGATGTATCTAAAGTTCGACTTATATAATGATAATATTGTTTTCTATTTGTACGATGGTTTAAAGCAAGTAAGGAGATCAGGAATGCGGAGTCTAAAATTTTAAAGCGATTGCAACCTTTTATATAATCTATTAAACTGTTATAAGGATAGTCTAAAAGGGTATCTTGTGATTTTAGAAGATCCTTAGGATTGGCATGGATATATGCGCAAACATTCACTAGATATTTATAAGAATTAACGATTTTACTTTTAAAGCGGTCTCTAAAAACAGGCCCACTTCTGCTATATTTATTGTTATAGTAGATAGAATAGCATAAATTAATGTAGTGCATTACCTTAGAAATATCACTCCCAAAGCTATCAATTACTAAATGAGCATGGGTGGTCATTAAGCAAAATGCATAAACTTTAAAATGAAATTTAGTTTTAGCTTTCTTTATAAGTGCGAGATACATCTCTTTATCTTCTGAATCATTGAAGAGGTTAATTTCAGATAAAGAATGAAGCATAATATGAAATACACTATCATTAGTTTTAATACGAGCTACTCTAGGCATTTTTAAATCCTTTCTTAAAATAGATGTTAATAGAGTATAGCCGGAAATAATAAGGTTCAATCATAGATAGATAAAATGAATGAACCGTCCCTAAAGGAGGCAGCGTAGTGAAGAGAAGATTTGTGGTTGGTATAGTAGCAGGTGTTTTAGTTGGAGTTGCGGGTGTTGGTACCTTGTATGGTATTGGACATTTAAACAGTGCTGCTGGAGAGAGTGGAAGTAGTAGTATTTTAAGCGGAAGCTTTTATAATAAGGCGAAGGCTAATGCGTTGAAGCAGGTCGTACAGGCTAAGTATATTGGTGAGGGCTTAGATGAGGATATGTTAGAGGGAATCTACAGGGGGTATGTATATGGTGTGGGTGATACATACACTTCTTATCTATCAGAAGAAGCTTTTAATAAGGAGCAAACGGAAGCCGCGGGTAACTATTTGGGTACGGGAATCCGCTTTACTTGGGGGATTACGAATCAGTACCTTATCGTAACGGAAGTTATTCCTAATTCTCCTGCTGAGCAAGCTGGTATTATAGTCGGTGATAAAATCTTTGCGGTAGATGGTATTAAGGCATTGGGTTCAAATGAAACTAAGATTTATGAAAAGTTAATTTATAATGGTACAGATCCTGTAGTTTATACCATCAAGAATAATGATGAAACGGAAACGAGAGAAGTGAGTCTTGTCGCAGATGTTGTAAAGATTAACTTAATAGAGAGTAAGTTACTAGATAATGGTGTAGGTTATGTGGATTTAGATGGTTTAGTTGATGGAAGTACAGAGCAAATAAGCGTGCAAATTGATGAACTTATTAATAAGGGTGCAACTTCTTTAATTTTAGATTTACGTAGTGTTTATAGTGACAATCTAGGAGAGGTTCAAAAGTTATGTGATTTATTTTTAGACGAGCAAGTTGTATTCTCTGTAAAACATAAAGATGGTACAGTCACACCCTATAAAACCCAAAATGGTAAATATGATTTACCTCTTGCAGTATTAACAGGAACTTATACAGAGGGTGTTCTTGAAGCCTTTCCAGCAGCTATACAAACTCTTGATAGAGGGGTATTAGTTGGTGAGGAGACAGCAGGTAATGGAACAACTCAAGTACGTGTACCATTAGAGGATGGATCAGGTTTAAGTATTACAACGGGTCTTGTCTTAGATGCAAAGGGAAATCAGATCAAAGATAATGGTGTAGCACCATCTGTGGTTCAAAAAACAATCACAGAGAATAGCTTAGAACTTGTAACAACAGGTACGCTTAAGTTAGAGAATGATGTTATCTTACAAAAGGCAATAGAAGTGTTAAAATAAGGATAAGAAATAGAAAATTGACGTAAGCTATGAATAATATAATTGAGGGATGTGATACAAAGTGAAACAAAAAGGTTTCCTAAAAGGCGCAACGATAGGCTTTGTATTATCAACAGTCATTTTATTTAGCGCAACATTATTTGCTGATAAATATGATTATATTGATAAGAAGTTAGAAGTTATTCAAAGAGCATTAGATGAGTATTATGTAGGCGAGTTAGATCAAACAGCCATGGAAGAGGGCATTTATAAGGGACTTGTATCAGCAGTGGGTGACCCTTATACAACCTATTATACTCAAGAAGAATTTGAAGAAGTAATGGAAAAATCAAGCGGGGTGTATGCAGGAATTGGGGTTCAAATGATGGTAGACCAAAATGATAATAGTATTTTGGTGACAGATGTATTCCCGAGTTCTCCAGCCGAAAAAGCTGGTATGCTTATTAATGATAAGATTATTGGTGCAGAAGGGCAAAAGCTTACAGGCGACGACTTTAGTACAGCACCTAAGATTATTAAAGGTAAACCAGGTACAAAGGTTAAAGTAACAGTTTTTAGACCTTCTACCAATGAAACATTAGAATTAGAAATGAAGCGAGAAAATGTCATTTATCCTTCAGTTGAACATAAAATGTTACAAGAGGACATTAGCTATATCAAAGTGCGTGAGTTCGAAGAACTGACTTATAAACAATTCAAAGAAGCTTTAGACGCAAGTGAAAAAGCAAATGCAAAAGGCTTAATCATTGACCTTAGAAACAACTCAGGTGGGCTCTTAGACATTACAGTAAAGATGGCTGACGAACTGATTCCAGAAGGGATTATTGTTTCAACTAAAAACAAACAAGGTGAAGAGGACGTTATGCGTGCAGATGGTGAGTATATCGACTTACCAGTAGTTGTCCTTGTAAACGAAAAGAGTGCAAGTGCTTCAGAAGTATTATCTGGTGCACTAAAAGACCATAATCGTGCCGTATTAGTAGGTAAGAGAACTTACGGTAAAGGTATTGTTCAAACGATTATGCCACTTACAGATGGATCAGCGTTAAAAGTAACGACTTCCCAATACTTCACACCAAGTGGTGTATGTATTCAAGGAGAGGGAATTGAACCTGATTATGATGTAAGCTTAGCACCTGAACTTATGATAAAACCTGCTTTAGAATACGATGAAGATGCACAGCTTCAAAAAGCTGTAGAGGTATTAAAAGAGCAAATGAAATAAGTTAGGGGGCATCTATGAAAACTTTTGTACAGTATTTGATACTGTATATAGTAGAAAGTATGGGGCTCATTATACGTGACCCCATATTTTTTTTAATGGCGATATACAGTGTAATGGTGTACAAAAGACAAATAGAACAAGTACAAGGTCCACAAAAATTACCTGAGATGATTGCAAGAGCTTTACCTGATATGATACTAGGTATTCTATTAGGAATCACTACAAGCGGTATTTTAGCGTATCTAGGGATTAACTTTTATGTGAGTTTGAATATTTTAGTACTTATTCCAATTGCCATCTTACTTATGCTTATTCATCCGAAATGGGGCTGCTTCTCGTATGTAATCCCTGTAGCTTTTATGATAGAAGGATTGAGTAAGCTCTTTAACCATCCACTTTTTACGTTAGATTATGAAATGTTGATTTACCTAGTGGGGGTATTACATATTATTGAAGGATTGCTTGTACTTATATGTGGCTATAAGCATGCAAAACCAGCACCTTTTTATGAAGAACATAGGCTTACTTATCATCAAGTGTTACAACATATGTGGATGATACCTTTTATGGTGATCTCAACACCACAGGGCATTCCTATGCCACTGTATGCCGTACTTGCTTATGGGGATGAAGCAAGAGTAAGGTCACCCAAAGAACAATCTATGCTAACAGGTACACTTATTCTTGGATTTGGCGCATTGATTTTTCTTTTAGCACATGCCATGCATTTAGGGCATATACAAGCAGGTGGTCTGATATTGATTATGCCAGTTCTTCATGAATTGATTTTTATTGTTGAAATCTATATGAACAAAAAATAGGCTACCACATAAGGGTAGCCTATCTTTATTTAACGTGTTCATGATTTCTTAAGTGATCCATACAGTACTCATAATCGCCGTTACAAGTAGAGCAATATCTAAATTCCATATCAGGATCGTCTAATTCTGTTTTGCCACATGTATGACATTTGTGGAAAGCCACTTTAATTGGTGCACGCTTTTCATAATCCATTTCTCGTTTTGCGGCTTTAAATTGCTTTTGACCAGCATAGCCTTTTTGCTGTACTTTCTTACGTTTGAGTACAGGCATACCGAAGAAGATAAAATATCCAAGTAAAGAAGCAGCAATTAATGCAAAGTTAATAAGTCCACCACCTAGTAAGTCTACACCAATTAAAATGAAGTAGAAGACTAGTAAATATTTTGCTTTAAATGGAATCACAAAATATAAGTAGAATGTTGCTTCAGGCATAAGGGTTGCGTAAGCTAAGAAAAATGAAAGATTAATGTAATACACATCAGGTCTTCCACCAAAGATAAAGCCTACAAGGATACAAGCAATAACACTTGAGAAGTAGAAGAAGTTAAAAGCAAATGTACCCATAATGTGTTCTAATTGTTGTGAGATAGAATAGTAGATAAATACAAGCAATAAGAACATAAGAGGTGAAGTAGAGGTTGGAATAAAGATAAAGGTAAAGATTCTCCAGATTTGACCGGATAAAATGGCACCTCTATTAAATACTAATAAACTTTGAATCCAATAACTACCTGTTAAGTTCGTAAGTAAAAAGACAATTGCCTGTCCCATGAGGATATACATCATCAAATTAGGAATTGCAAATTTGCCAAACTTTTTTTCAAGTTTATATAACCATGGCATAATCAAAGAAGCCTCCTTAAAAATAATTGAAATACATACTGTGTACATATGGTATAATTATAGTATTAAAATATGATAGTAATATAAACAGATTTCTAAGAGTGATAGCATTTTATTTTTTATACTATCTACATTTTAGAAATCCTTATCTAGAGATACTACAACTGTCTATTGCATCTTATAGAAAATACTAAAGTACAGATAGGGGTCACTAGATAAATAAACTTGCTTCAAGTATAGCATAGGAAAAAATGAAGTAAAAGAGGCTAATTCATTAAGAAGGAGAAACTAGATGAGAAAGAGCAACAGAGAAAAGTTTAAAGAGATGAACACCAAGCAAAAAGTAGGGTATATTTGGGAGTATTATAGGTATGCTATTTTAGGAACCATAATTGGTATTTTTTTAGTCAGCCAAATTGTTACAACTATGCTCAAACCAAAAGATAATTTTGATGCTCATGTTGTTGTTACTTCTAAAATGGTTATTGATTCAGCAAAAATGGAAGAAGAAGAGCAGTTCTTTAAAGAAAACTTTAATACAGATTTATATTACTTACCAGCGGACTGGTCTCAAATGGATTCACAAATGGTTCTTAATGACCAACTTATGATGTTGAAAATACAAGTAAGAGAAGTAGATATCTTTGCTATGTCAGAAGACCGTTACTCTAAATATATGGAGATTGAAGGATTTGATCCTTTCTTAGCATTAGATGAAGTACCAGAAATGGCACCACTTCTTGAGCAATATAAAGATAGCTTATTAACAGCTACAAGTTTAGAAGATGGAAAAGAACATGTATATGGAATAAAGGTTGATAAACTAGAGCATCTTGAAGGAGGCATAACAGCAGAGCCACTTGTTATTTCTCTTATCTCAGTTCCAAAGAATATTAATAAGGCTGTAGAAATTATTGACTATCTCATTTAAAGGAGGAAGACATATGAAGAATGACCCAATTGAAACATTAGGCTTAGTAGGCGGTAACCTTTTAGCAGCTATGATTGCAGTAGAAGCCCAAAAAAGAGGCATTCAGACCGTTTTATTAGAGCCAGAAGTGGGAAATATCGCCAGTGAGGTATGTAATACACATATTACGGCACCTATTACAACTGCAAATATTAAACGATTAGCGCTTAAATCGGATGCCATCATTTTTTGTACATCAACAATACCCGTACTTAGCAAAGATATTTTAAAGACTTGCATAACCTATCCTAAAGGTGAAGGCATTGATTTTGTAGCCAACCGTGTACAACAACTTATTGCATGTGATCTTACAGAAGTGCCAGTACCCAACTACTATCACCAAAGCAATAAGCTTACATTCTTTAAACAAATTGCAGATGTAGAGATGCCATTTAGACTTTATCAGCTTTATCCAGATCGCTATGAAGTTATGGATATCTATACAAAAGATGATTTAGAAGAATTTATTTATGAACTAGATGATTCTGCAACAGAATGGCTTATTGAAGAGATTCATGAGTATGATCGTATTTTAAGTATTTCTGTACTAAAAGCAGGAGATAAAGTTTATACGTATCCAATTCAAGAAGAAATTTTAAATGATGAAGCGGTGAAATATATTTATATGCCAGCTTCTATTACTAAGACGATGCAAGGTAAGATTACTAAGTTAGCGAAGAAACTCTTAAAAGAAGTGGGTACAGAAGGTCTTTTCACTCTAAAATTTGGAATGAAAAAGAATAGACAAATAGAACTCATGAATGTAAATCCAGGTATTACAGTGGGAGATATTGCAACTAACCACTATACAGACTTTTCTATTTATGAGCAGTTCTTAAACTTAGTTGAAGGGCTACCAGTAAAAGATGGAGAGCTTGTAAAACCTAGTGTGACAACAGTCATTAAAGAAAGTGATGTTTCACACAGACCAGATTTCCCATACCATCGTTATACATTTGATCGTTATAATAAGTTACCTGTGAATATCTATATCAAAGAAAACATTACAGAAGCATAGAGAAAGTGATGTTTTCTAGATAGTGATTATAAGAAAAAGGGCTGCCTTGTGGCAATGTCATTAAGTGAAGACATTGCCACAAGGCAGCCCTTTTTTAGTATAGGGATAGAGTAATATGTACTTATTAATTACTTATTAGTAGATCATGATAAAGAAAAGTATACTATTCCTCTTTTCAGATTTATAATTCTATAATTTTAGTAGATACATACTCAGGAGAATCTTCCACTATAGAAGAAAACTGCTTCAATACACCAGCTTTTTCTAACTTTTTAGCAATAGCTAAGGCATCATTAGAATAGACTAAAGGATCAATTTCATTGGTATACCCATTCGGGCCATATAAGTAGAGAGAAGCATAGTTATAAGCTTGTGCTGCTCTTTTCTCAGTAGGATAGTTACCAAGATAAATACGTTTTTTATTATAACCAATGATTGCACGATAGCTACTTTGATCTTTTGATACGCCGCGCCATTTCTTACTGGAACAAACACGGTTTTGAGTGGAACGATGAGTAAGCCGCTTAGAGATAACCAATTCATCGTAGAGATCTTGATACTCCTGACGTGTTAAAAAAGGAAATGAATTAAGGGGATAAGGACTATCCTCTAGGCGATAATTAACAAGATCTGCAGCTTTATTATAAGCAATAGCCGCTTGTATCTCAGTTTCATAGTGGCCAATAGTAAGTGAGGTATTTTGTAGAGCGATACGTGCAACATAAGTGGTTTGATTATAACGTTTTTCTTTCTTTACACCATAATAATGATTAATAACTTCTATATTCTCTCGTCTAAAATCATAACGATCACCATTCTTAAAACGATAATCTTTTAAGTAAATCATAGATTTGGTAAAACCAAAACGCCGTAAGATGTTCTCTTGATGATCACCCATATAGGTATAAAGGTAATCACGACGTTTATGAATACGTGTATTAGAGAAAAATAGAAGGTCCTTAAGATCAAAAGTTAAAACTAAATCAGGTTTTAAATAATACTTAAAGCAATCCTTATATACATAGATGGGTGTTTTGAAATAAAAATTTGAATCTCTAAAGTTAATGCAGGAGATAAATTTATCAAAAGAAATAGGTATATCTACTGTATAAGCAGCCACTGTTAAGTCACCTTCAAAGATTTGCTGAACAAAATCATAAGCCAGTGATGCAGATTCAGAATTATTATAAAGACCAATATATATTTTTTTTGTTTTATACAAATAATAAACTCGGAACTTACTGTTCTGAGTAGGATAAATATATGCCATAACAAAACTTCCTTGCCTAATCGATTTAAATTATTTACATGAAATAACTTCCATAATTATATCGGAATTCTAAAGAAGAAAATGAAGAGTATGAATTTGTAGATATAGCTAGAATATCGGTAAAACGTGTATACAATACGAACAAAGCATATTATAATGAACAATAGGTAGAAAAGCTGTATGTATTTTAAGGAGGAAATTTTAAATGAATTTACTAGACCAAAAGACGATCAACACTATTCGTATCCTGTCAGCAGAAGCAATTCAAAAAGCTAACTCAGGACATCCAGGTTTACCACTTGGGTCAGCGCCAATGGCTTATACATTATGGAGCAAATACTTAAAACACAACCCACACAATCCAAATTGGGCTAACAGAGATCGCTTTGTTTTATCAGCAGGTCATGGTTCAGCTTTACTTTATTCTTTACTTCATGTATTTGAATATGGTCTTACAATAGAAGATCTTCAAAACTTTAGACAAGAAGGAAGTCTTACACCAGGACATCCAGAATTCGGTCACACAGTAGGTGTAGAACTTACAACAGGCCCTCTTGGACAAGGTATTGCATCAGCAGTAGGTATGGCAATGGCAGAACGCCACTTAGCAGCACACTTCAATAAAGAAGGTTATGATATCGTTGACCACTATACTTATGCATTAGTAGGTGATGGATGCCTTATGGAAGGTATTAGCTACGAAGCAGCATCACTTGCAGGTACATTAGGTCTTGATAAATTAATCGTACTTTATGATTCAAATAACATTACTATAGAAGGTGATACTCAAATTGCTTTCAAAGAAGATGTTAGAGCACGCTTTGAAGCACAAGGTTTTGCTACATTCTTAGTAGAAGATGGTAATGATGCAGATGCTATTGCAAAAGCAATTGAAGCTGCAAAAGTATCTGGCAAACCAAACTTCATTGAAGTGAAAACAAAAATTGGATACGGTTGTCCAGCTAAACAAGGTAAAGCAAGTGCACATGGTGAGCCTTTAGGTTACGATAACATTGCTGAAACTAGAAAATTCTTAGAACACCACGATCAAGAATTCTTCGTAGAAGATGAAGTAAAAGCACATATCAAAGCACTTAATGAAGAAAATGCAGCTAAAGAAGCAGCATGGAATACATTATTTGCAGCTTATGCAGAAGCTTATCCAGAGCTTGCAAAAGAATGGGCAGTATGGAATGGTAGTGAAACAGTAAATCTTGAAGACCTTTACGCAAACTATGCAGATACTTCAAAATCACTTGCAACACGCCAAACTTCATACGAAATCATTAACCAAATTGCAAACAGAGTAGAAAACTTTGTAGGCGGTTCTGCAGACCTTGCACCATCTACAAAAACATATATGGAAGGTAAAGGCGACTTCTACCAAGGAGATTACGCAGGTAGAAACCTTCACTTTGGTATCCGTGAACATGCTATGGCAGCGATTGCAAACGGTATGGCAGTACATGGAGGACTTAAAGTATTCTGTTCAACATTCTTCGTATTCAGTGATTACATGAAAAACTCAATGCGTTTAGCAGCACTTATGAAATTACCAGTATCATATGTTCTTACACATGATAGTATTGGTGTAGGTGAAGATGGTCCAACGCATCAACCAATCGAACAACTTGCTATGCTTCGTAGTATGCCAAACATGGTAACTATTCGTCCAGCAGATGGAAAAGAAACAGTTGCAGCTTGGGAATATGCATTAAATAGTAAAGAACATCCAGTATCACTTGTTTTAACACGTCAAAACTTACCATACCTTGCAGGTACTGGTTGTGACCTTAAAAAAGGTGCTTACGTAATTGGAGATGTAGCTTCTAAAGATGCTGATATCATCCTTATCGCAACAGGTTCAGAAGTTAACCTTATTGAAACAGCAGCAAAAGAATTAGCAAAAGAAGGTATTAAGGCAGCAGTAGTAAGTATGCCATCATCAGACCTTTTTGAAATGCAAGATACAGCTTACCAAAACGAAATCTTACCAAAAGATAAAACAAAACGTGTCGCAGTAGAAGCAGCAAGCTCATTCGGATGGCACAAATACACAGGATTTGAAGGCGCAGTCATCTCTATGGATACATTCGGTGAATCAGCACCAGCAGATCTTATCTTCAAAAAACACGGTTTCACAGTAGAAAACGTAGTAAAAGTAGCAAAAGAAGTTTTAAAATAAATTTTTTTAAAAAAGAGAGATTGTACATAGATGATGTACAATCTCTCTTTTTTAATGAAATAAATATTTTATGGAGTGAGGATATGCTTATATTTAGTCTACTTAGGTGAGCTGGATAGCTGGATTCTCCTTCACCTGCTTCACTTCGCTTTCAGAGAAATGTAACTCATTCAAAAATAATAACGGTGTGAACTCACTTCGTTCAGACAGCACACCTAAAACCATTATTTTTTCATTTCGAACATTTCTTATCTGAAAGCTACGTAGGCAGGTTCCGGAGAACACACCTATCCTGTCACTTAATCAAGTCTACTAAATATACCCCCCTCACTTTGTGGACTGCGCCAGCGGAGAGATTACTAAACTGCATGTAGCTTATATTCTAAGTCCATTCTCGAAAAAAGCTCCATGGAGGTCACCCACGCATCACCGCCCTTTTCTACTTAAAAAGTTAAGTTTTCACTTTCAATGACATGCCGTGGAGAGGAAAGAAGAGCAAACGTCTCTTCTTTGGAAGGCAAAACCTTGCATGTCCCAATGTCTTTTACTATCTCTCTACCGGAACGGCTATGATGTGATGGGCTGTAAGGTGAGTTATTGTATGCAAACTTTCTCCGCAGACTTTTTAGAGAGGCTTAGTGAATGGAATCAAACTGGTTTTAGGGAAATGTTTGAAGAAAAGTGAACTTCTTTTCTGAGTTTTGACCGTTAGTTTGATGGAATGAACTTAGCCTGTCTTAAAAGGCGAGGACTAGAAGTTGGAATACAATAAGCTTGCCTACATGCCCTCACACTAACCAGATATTTATTTGTTATATATCCATGAAGACTAGTACAGTAGTTTTTGCATAATTATCTATAGGAAGAGTTCACTATGCATAAACATAATTGTAGTTGCAATATAGAAAAAACAAGTTTTATACATATCGTGAATAAGTTATTAACAAGAAAATAATGGTACAAACCTAATTATTTCAAGTTATTAACAGAGTTATACACACTATCCACAGAAAGAACACTCACAAAACATATGTTTGCTTCGGAAATTGTTTCCAAAACTGTTAATAAAATTATAAATAAATTTATTTAAGATAATAAATAGGAATAAATCAAGTAATATCAAGGGGTATAGGGGTTAGGGGTGCTACAATTAAAAATAATATAGATGAAAGTATAAAAAAATGTATTGACTATTAATGCAAATATACTTATAATTATTCATAAGTTAACAAGTTGAAAAATTACTTACATAAAAATATATAATCTATAGGGGGATTTAATCATGAAAAAATTTATGAAAATAAGTGCAGTTATTTTAGCAGGTGTATTAAGCTTAGGAACATTTGTAGGATGTGGTAAACAAGATAGTAATGTTATCGTAATGGGAACTAATCCAACATTTCCTCCATTTGAAGATATCCAGGGAGATGAAATTGTAGGATTTGACGTAGAGATTAGTAAGCTGGTTGCAGAAAAGTTAGGCAAAGAACTTAAAATAGAAGATATGGAATTTGGTCAACTTCTAGGCGCAGCATCAAGTGGAAAAATTGACTTTATTGCAGCAGGTATGACAGCAACCGAAGATCGTGCAAAACAAGTAGATTTTTCAGTACCATACTTTGAATCTAAACAAGTTATTATTGTAGCTGAAGATAATGATTCAATCACACAAGCAGAAGATCTTGAAGGCAAAAAAGTAGGTGTACAACTTGGGACAACAGGAGACCTTTTTGTAAGCGGTTATGAATCAGATGCAGGTGCAACAATCGATGTGGTTCAATTTGATAAAGGTGCTATGGCAGTTGCAGATCTTTCAATTGGTAAGATTGATGCCGTTGTATTAGATGAAGAACCAGCTAAAAAGATTGTAGCAAACTATAAAGGTGTAAAACTTGTAGAAGCACCATTTATTGAAGAAGTATATGCTATTGCTGTTAAAAAAGGAAATGCAGAACTTCTTAATACAATTAATGAAGTATTAAATGAAATTCAAGAAAATGGAACATATGATGCACTTTATGCAGAATACTTTGGTGTAACTGAATAAAAAGAGGTGGATACCACCTCTTTCTTTTTTAACTTATTTAAGTAATTATGTAAAATAAAGATTAAATATAAATATTTTATTTCGTATTTTTGAAAAAGTGTTATAAAGGAATTACCCTAATTTGCTGACATAATAACGGTATAGGGATAATGAATAGTACAAATAAAATTGAATAAAAGTATAAAAATTACTAGAAAATATATATTAAGTTATATATAATAAATAGTAGATTAAGTGAATAAATATTAAACTAAGGGAGGGGTTTTATGTTTAGCTGGGATACAACAGTAGCTTTCTTTGAAACTTTTATAGAAAAAAAATATTATATAACGCTTCTTAATGGAATCCAAGAAACATTACTTTTAACATTGGTTGCAACTATTATAGGTTTAATTATAGGGATTATAGTAGCAATGATTCAAGTTTCTGAGTTTCCTAATCGCTATAAGTGGGTAGGAGCAATTTTAAAAAAGATAACTAAAATTTATGTAGATTTTATTCGTGGAACACCAGCCATTGCTCAAGTAAGTTTTATATGGTTAGTTATATTAGCAAAATCTAATATGCCAAGAGCAGTAGTAGGTGGTATAGCCTTTGGTATTAACAGTGGTGCTTATATGGCAGAGCTTATTCGTGCAGGTATTCAAGGTATTGATAAAGGACAAATGGAAGCAGGACGTTCCCTTGGACTTTCCTATACACAGACTATGAAGATGATTATTATTCCACAGGCATTTAGACATATGTTGCCAGCTCTTGTAAGTGAGTTTATTATATTAATTAAGGAAACAGCGGTTATTGGTATGATTGGTGGACGTGATATTATGCGTGCAGCAAATATTATGATGACAGACTCAGGAAACTTCCTATGGCCAATCTTAATTGCTACAGCAACCTATTTACTTTTAACAAGTACTTTTACATGGATTATGCGTATGGTAGAAAGAAATATTAACAAAGGACGTTTCTAAGGAGGTGAAGAGATGATAGAAGTAAAAGGATTACATAAAAGCTTTGGGAAACTACAGGTCCTAAAAGGTATAGATGATTATATAGCTAAAGGTGAAGTAGTCGTTGTTATTGGACCATCTGGTTCTGGTAAATCTACCTACTTACGTTGCATCAATCGTATGGAAGAGGCTACTTCAGGACAAATCTTAGTAGATGGTGTAGATATTACGGATAAGAATGTAGAGATCAATCAAATTCGTCAAAAGGTAGGAATGGTATTTCAACACTTTAATCTTTTCCCACATATGACCGTTTTGGAAAATATTACCCTAGCACCTATTCAAGTTAAGAAGATGAATCCGGAAGAAGCAAAGAAGGTAGCCTATACACTTTTAGATAAGGTGGGCTTAAGAGAGAAAGCGGATGAATATCCAAATAAACTTTCAGGTGGACAAAAGCAAAGGATTGCAATAGCACGTGCACTTGCTATGAATCCAGAGGTCATGCTTTTTGACGAACCAACTTCTGCTCTTGACCCAGAAATGGTTAAGGAGGTTTTAGAAGTTATTAAAGATCTTGCAAAAGAAGGTATGACGATGATGATTGTAACCCATGAAATGGGATTTGCAAAAGAAGTAGGGACACGACTTGTATTTATGGATGAAGGGAAGATACTTGAAGAAGGAAAACCAAAAGAAGTATTCGATAATCCAAGAGAAGAACGTACACAAATATTCCTAAGTAAGGTTTTATAGAAGGCACTATAAGTAGTTTATATAAGTAGGATTATTCTTTAAATAGGCTTAAGCTAATCTTAATTTTATAGATTAAATAAAAGAGAAATAATATGGGTAAAGGCTATGTATCTTGGGGAAGGTACATAGCCTATTTTAATATTTATAGATTGAAAGCTTAGTGAAGAATAAAGAACATATATAAGCAAACAAATATATTCTAATGTTTAAAGTTATTATATAAGGTTGTCAAAAATAATAAAATTAGGTAAAATGAAATCACTTAATAAATATGTAATAAATGTAATAAGTACATAATAAAATGGTTAAGGAGTTACTTATGAGGAAGACAACTAAAAAATTTATATTATGCACAGCAGTATTAAGTATGATGAGTGTACCTACTTTTGGAAGTATAATAGGGGCTATTCAATCTACAGGTGCAGTAGGATATAATAGTGAGGAACGATACATTATAGAGCTTGCTAAGGGGACACAGCATAAAGTATTAGACTTACAAGAGGATAACGATATTTACCTTATAGATGTAGAAGGTAAATCTGTTTATGTAAATAAAGATTATTTAACAATACGTAAGGTCATTACTCAAACAACCATGGAGGGTGTCAAAGTAAGGGAAATGGCATCTTCAGATGGAAAATTAATTAAAACATTAGGACAAGGTGAGATAGTAAGTGTTCTTTATCAAAACTCCAATTGGTATAACGTAGTGCTAGAAGATGGTACAGAAGGATATATCTATAAAACACAATTAGAAGATCCTGATCTAAAGCTAGTACCTCAAAAAGAGTTCCAAGCTCAAAAGGTTGAGGTATTAAATTGGAGTGTTGCTAAAGATGTAGTACCAAGAGGTGCTATTGTAACGATTGAAGATGTATATACAGGGAAAACTTTTAAAGTAAAACGTACTTTTGGGACTAATCATGCAGATGTTGAAACGTTAACAACGGCAGATACGCAGATGCTAAAAAGTATATGGGGGGGATTCTCGTGGGAGAGAAGACCTGTTATCGTACATATTAATGGACGTATGTTAGCAGCTTCTTTAGCAGGTATGCCTCATGCAGGAGATTCTTTAAATGGCGTTTCTGGAAATGGTATGAGTGGGGTGCTAGATCTTCACTTTGTAGGGAGTAAAAGACATAAAGAAGGAAACATAGCGGCAGTAGTGGATCCTCAGCATCAAGCAGCTATTCAACTTGCAGCTAACTACAAAAAGTAGCCCTATATTAGAAGTCATGAATACATAATGAATTAGAGATTAGATTAATAAAATAAAGGTGCTATGAACAAGGGATTTTACCTTTTATTCATAGCACTTTTTCTATTGCCTATATAAATATTTAATAGCTACTATTTCCTAAAGGTGAGATACAGTAGTAGCCAAATTTATTAATATTACTTTCTAATTCAAGAATGGCAGAGAGTTCTGTCTTTGGTGTAAGATTAGGTAATTTTAAAAGCAACGTATCAAAGAAAGAAAGTGGAGCCTGTTCAATATAATTAAGAGGTAAATCCATAAGATCTTCAGATTCACGCATAATGGTTACTGTATCCTCAAAAGTCCCTAATTGATCCACCAAACCATTTTCTAAAGCTTGTTTAGCTGTATAAATACGTCCATCAGCTAACTTACGAGCTTCTTCAAGAGAGAGATTACGTCCTTCGGATACTACTTCAATAAATTGAGCATGTGTTTCATCTAGCATACTTTGTAAAATAGTACGTTGTTCATCAGTTAGGGGTTCGTATCCACTTCCCATTGCTTTATTTTCACCTGCAGTAATCGTTTCAACCTTAATCCCTAACTTCTCATAAAGACCAGAAATATCTATAATATTTTGCATGATAACGCCAATAGATCCAGTTAACGTATTACGGTTACAAATGATTTTATCAGCGGCACAACCAATATAGTATCCACCAGACGCAGCAGTGCTTCCGAAGCTTGCATAGACAGGACGCCCTGTAGATTTATATTCAAGTAATTTAAGGTAGATTTCATCGGTATGATAAACAGATCCACCAGGTGAATCAATAAAGACAATAAGTCCTTTACTCGAAGGATCATCTATAAGCGTACTTAAACTATTTATGATGAATTGATGATCATAATATGAAGTAGCAAACATACTAGAAGTGGTTTCACCAATAACCCCTTCAATACTAAGAACATCAATACGATCTTCTAACAAGCTAGAAGACTGGTGTGAAATAGAAGAACGTCCAATTCCAACTATAAGATTAACAATGAGTATAACAAAGAGTAAAAAGCAAGCAAGGCAGCTACTAAGAGCAATAATAAGACCAACTTTACGATTTTGCATATAAATCCTCCTAAAAGATTTTAATAAAACAGATGAATTAAAATATGAATGTCTTCTTTATTATAGACTAAAATAAAAGCAAGAGGGAATTAAGATTAATTCCCTCTTGCTTTTATCTGTTTAATTTATAAGTTCAAATGCTTCATTGGTAAGTACAAAGTTTCCTTTGAGGCCTTCAGTGATATAAATCTTTGAGTCTTTACTAATGAAAATAGCATCAACACCAGGAAGTGTTTGGACAAAGGCTAGTCCTTCTTCAAGACCTTTAGAAAAAACAGCAGTAGATAGAGCATCCCCATCAATAGATTTATCACTAATAATAGAAATCCCAGCAATATCATTATCAAAAGGATAACCTGTTTTTGGATCAAGAATATGATGATATTTCTTACCATTAGCTTCAAGGAAGCGTTCATATATACCTGAAGTTACAACAGATTGATCAGCAACAGAAACATAGCCAACAATATTGTTACGATTTTCAAAAGGATCTTGAATACCTACTTTCCAAAGTGAGCCATCTACTTTATGACCTAGAGTATAAATGTTCCCACCTAAATCGACTAAAGCGTGTTCTACACCTTTAGATGCGAGAAGCTCAGCAATAGCATCGGCAGTATAACCTTTAGCGATACCTCCTAGGTCTAGCTTCATATTTGGTTTTTCTAAATAAATAGTAGAAGCATCTGGATCTAAAATAATATTTTCATAACCAATAGTAGGAAGAGCTGCGTCAATCTCTTCTTGACTAGGCACACGCGCTTCAGGGAGTCCGATACTCCAGAGTTTTACGATAGGTCCTACAGATAAATCAAAAGAACCATTTGTAAGTTCACTATAGTAAACACCTTTTTCTACAATATCAAAGAGTGTGCTATTTACCTTATAAGGGGCAGTGCCACTAGAAGCATTAAGTTCTGTAAGTAGGGTACTACTTTTATTTAAACTAAGCTCATTTTCAAGTTCTTTAACTAAGTTAAAGGCATCATTTAAGATTTCTGGGTCTTGATGATCAAAGAGTGTAACAGATACGGTTGTACCCATTAATAATTCAGTACGCTTTAATGGATCTGATGAGGTATTCTTTGATACAGTGTTATTGCAACCTACAAAAAATAGGGAAGTAACTAAGCTTAAGGATATAAGTGATTTAAAAAAAGTCTTCATATTAAAATCTCCTAGTAAATGTATCAGATAAGTAAATCTTTTATATTATATAGTACTATCTTGAAAATAAAAAGATAGGTATAACTCTAGTTTAACATATGAAACAAGGAAGTATCATATGAGATTGTAGATTGAGATAAAAAAAGGATGTTTGACTAGGTCAAACATCCTCAAGAATTTATATATTACTCTGCAGCTGGAGCTTCAACAAGAAGAACTTCTGTGTTACCTTCTTGGATGTTAGCCATAAGAGCTGTAGCTAATGTTGCGAAATCATTTGATGAGCTTGTAGCACCTGTTACAACATCTACTGCAGCAGGATCTTGAGTAGCAACTAAACCTTCAGCTAAAGCTGGAGAGAATTCAGCTGGGCTTGTACCAGCGATATCTTTCATTTTTGCATTGTATTCAGCATCAGCTGATTTTAAAGCGCCTTCAGCATTTGCATAATCGAAAGCAGCAGCAGTGATTTGACCACCTTCAACTGTTACTTCTACGAAAGCTTTCCAACCACGTTCGTCAGCTTCAGCGTATTCAGCTTTGTATGCACCATCTTTTAATGCACTAGCTTCTTCAGCAGGAGCTTCTTCTGTTGTGTTATCTTCAGCTGGAGTTTCTACAGCTGGTTTTTCAGCAGGAGCTTCTTCTTTTGATGAACAAGCTGTAAATGATCCAAGTGCAACTACTGATGCACACATTAATGCGAAAAGTTTTTTATTTTTCATGTTTAATTTCTCCTAATCAATGTTAATTATGTAAAAACAAAGCACTCACTATTCTACTTCTGAAATGTTAATAAAATATGAACTTATACTGAATAAACTATGAACTACTATGAATTGATGTAATAATTTATGGAAATTTAGAAAATAACATAGGATAATATATTGTAAAAGTTAAAAAAGATAGATTATATAATACTTAAATTAAAAATCCTTTAAAATGAAGCGAAATGGGATTATTTTAAAACTAGACAAATATGAAGATGTTGTGTACACTGTATTGGAAAATGGAAAAAAATTATGTTAAGTGGCTAGAAGGAGACAAGACATGGCAGCAACAAATATTGTAATTTTGGGTGCAGGTTACGCAGGTGTACATGCAGCTAAAAAACTAGCTAAAAAGTACAAGAAGAATAATGATGTAACAATCACACTCATTGACAAAAACCCTTACCATACACTCATGACAGAACTTCATGAAGTGGCAGGAGGACGTGTACCAGAAGCATCAGTAAAAGTAGACCTAAATAAAATCTTCCACCGCACAAAAGTAAATGTGGTAGTAGATTACATTGAAAATGTAGATTTAGAAAAACAAGTTGTTAAAACAACTCATGGTTCATATGACTACTCATACTTAATGGTAGGTCTTGGAAGTGAACCAGCATACTTTGGTGTACCAGGTGTAAAAGAACACGGGTTCAGCCTTTGGTCTTTAGATGATGCACTTACTATTCGTGAGCACATTGAGTACCAATTTAGAAAAGCTTCTATTGAAAGAGATGAAAAAGTAAGACGGGAAATGCTTACTTTCATCGTAGCAGGAGCAGGCTTTACAGGTATAGAAATGGCTGGAGAACTTCTTGAGTGGAAAGATACTTTAGCAGCAAAATATCATGTAGATGTAGAAGAAGTTCAAGTATATGTAGTTGAAGCAGCAGGAACAATTCTTAACATGCTTGACCAAAAACAAGCAGCAAAAGCTGAAAAGTATATGGTTAAACATAAAATTGAAGTGCTTAAAAATGCTCCAATTACAGAAGTTAAAGAAGATAGTATTACACTTAAAGATGGTAGAAGTATTGCAACACGTACACTTATTTGGACTTGTGGTATCCAATGTGCAACAAGTGCATCAGATGTAGCAGTAGAAAAAACACGTGCAAACCGTCTTAAAGCAAATGATTATATGCAAGCAGAAGGTCATGAGAACGTGTATGTAATAGGTGACTGTGCATATAATGAAGCGGATGGTAACTGTACTAATCCTCAAATCGTAGAAGCAGCAGAACAAACTGCTACAACAGCAGCTAAAAACATCATTGCATCTATTGAAAACAAAGAAAAAGTTGCTTTCAAAGGGAACTATCATGGATTCATGGTTTCTATTGGTGGACGTTATGGTGTAGCGAATCTTTCAGGCGTTAAGCTTTCAGGTTTCTTTGCAATGGTAATGAAACATATTGTAAACCTTATCTACTTATTTGGTGTATTAAATGTAAACTCTGTATACCATTACTTACAACACGAGTTCTTCGATATGAAACAAAATAGAAATATTATGAGAGGTCATATCTCTTCTGTTGGAAACCGTCTATGGACAGTACCTCTTAGATTATATATTGGTACATTATGGTTAATCGAAGGTCTTAAAAAGTTAATGGGTGAAGGCACATGGGATTCTATGTGGGAAACACTTAAAAACACAGGTGATTTAGCAGTTCAAATTGGTTCAGACAGTTGGATTAAAGCAGGTAACGTAAAAATGCCATTTGATTGGTTATATGATGCAGTTTCATCAGCTTCTCAAACAGGAGATGCAGCATCTACATTTGCAGAACCTATTTTAGATAAAATGCCAGGTTTCTATGAAGCAATCATGAAAATCATGATTCCTACACCAGAGATGGCAGTGTTCTTCCAAACAATCGTTGTTATTACAGAGATTTGTATTGGTCTTGCACTTATCGCTGGTTTATTCACATGGTTAGCATCAGCAGCATCAGCATTTATGACAATTAACTTCGTATTATCTGCTATGGCTGGATGGGAAATCTTATGGTTCTTCTTCGGTGCAATTGCGCTGATGAATGGATGTGGACGTGCATTTGGTCTTGATCACTATGTGTTACCATGGATTAATAAGATAGCTGGTAATTGGTGGCTTGGAGAAAACAAGCATATTTATAAATAAAAAGTGAAAAATAAGATTAGAAAGAGGTGAAGGCATGCACATCATTTGGAACCAGTATCCAGAGATCAAAGAAGAGTTACTTGAAATTATAAAATTAATGGATGAGAATGCAAAATGCAAGGATAAGGTGATTGAGCAATCTATTAAAGATCTTATTCATGCAAACGGCAAGATGATTAGGCCTGCCTTTACAGTTCTTGCAGCACATTTTGGAGAGTATGAACCTGAAAAGGTAAGAGCACTAGCTTCTGTAGTAGAACTATTTCATATGGCAACTTTAGTCCATGATGATGTTATAGATGATGCTAATCTTAGAAGAGGTGTTCCTACAATCCAAGCCAAATATGGAAAAGAATATGCAGTCTATATTGGAGATTACTTATTCTGTATTTGTTTTAAAATTTTAGCAAGTACAGCATCTCTTCAAAGTATCCAAGTAGATAGTTTATCCATGTCTAGAATTTGTCTAGGAGAAGTAGAACAACTTAATTCTAGATTTAATACTGAAGTATCAGTTAAAAATTATTTAAAACGTATTGCAGGGAAGACAGCAGAGCTTTTCTCATTAAGTCTTTATATAGGAGCAGCAGAATCAGGTTGTAGCGATAAGTTAACCAAAAGCTTTTGGCGTATTGGACACCATATTGGAATGGCATTCCAAATTATTGATGATATCCTAGATTATACAGGATGTGAAAAATCAGTTGGAAAAGATCATGCCAAAGATATTCAAGAAGGTGTGTTTAATCTTCCTCTTATCTATGCATTAGAAAAGCAACCTAAAGATTTATTAGCTTTATTAGAAAAGCATCCATATAGCGATACAGATCTAAAAGAAATTGTTCAGCTTGTAGATACTTATGGTGGCATTGATAGAGCAAGAAGATTAGCTCATCAATATACACAAAAAGCTTACAAGCATATAAATAAGCTTCCAGATAATGAATATAAAATGATTCTATTAGAAGTTGCACACAAGCTTTTAGATAGAGCTTATTAAAAATATAAAGACATGTTGAAGCACGTTTTAACTTAGTATACAAACTAAGTTAAAACGTGCTTTTTTATGTTTTAGACTGCAAAGTATTAAGAAAATAAATATTTTATGTAGTGAAAACTTAGTAGTTGAGATAGACCGGTCGGCCCTACGTGTGTGCTCTCCCTTTCGCTTTTGCTCAAATGGACTAAGAATGTGTAAACTCTTATTCAGTCAGAATGTGCGAAAACTCGCTAACGCTCAAACACTCGCCAACCCCCTTCCTTTCTATTCGTTAACACCTTCTAAGTCCATCCTCGAAAAAAGCTCCAGTGAGGTCACCCACGCATCACCGCCCTTTTCTACTCAGAAAGTTAAGTTTTCACTTCTAATGACATGCCGAAGAGAAGAAAGAAGAGCAAACACCTCTTCTTTGGAGAGAATACTTCCAAGTGCTTAATAATACTCTTTCGTAGTTTACTCGTTATCTCAACTTAGGAATGATTAGGTACTTTTATATGAAGGATGTTTAGAAAATAGACCATGTAGTTTTGCTACCTCTCTACCGTCACAGCCCACAAAGTGAGGGGTGTATATTTAGTAGATTTGACTAAGTGACAGGATAGGTGTGTTCTCCGGAATCTGCTTATGTAGCTTTCAGATAAGAAATGTTCGAAATGAAAAAATAATGATTTTAGGTGTGCTGTTGGAACGAAGTGAGTTCACACCGTTATTATTTTTGAATGAGTTACATTTCTCTGAAAGCGAAGTGAAGCAGGTGAAGGAGAATCCAGCTAGACAGCTCACCTAAGTAGACTAAATATAAGCACACCCTCACTCCATAAAATATTTATTATTTAGGTAAGTCTATAGCACAGATTTGCAATAGAATAGCAGATAAAATAAAAACGCATTACATGTGACAAGACATATGTGTTGTAAAAAATATTAAACAGTGGTATATTAACATTTATATGACATACAAGAGAGGTGAACTATGAAAAAGCAAGAACTCATTCAGGCAATACAAACTTTAAAAAAAGAAAAAGATGCTATTATTTTAGCTCATTACTATACAGATGGAGATGTACAAGAAATAGCAGATTATGTGGGTGATTCCTATTATTTATCAAAGATAGCTAAGGAAGCACCACAGCAATTGATTGTTTTTTGTGGTGTACTTTTTATGGGGGAAAGTGCTAAGATTCTTAATCCAGATAAAAAGGTACTCATGCCAGATCCTAAAGCAGATTGCCCAATGGCTCATATGGTGACCTTAGAAGAAATTAAGAGAGTACGTGCAGAGCATGAAGACTTGGCAGTCGTGTGTTATATTAACTCAACTGCAGAGATTAAAGCGTTATCAGATGTCTGCGTAACCTCTGCAAATGCTTTAAAGATAGTAAAAAATATTGAGGCATCTAAGATTTTCTTTATTCCAGATGAGAACCTAGGAAGTTATGTAGCACAGCAAGTACCAGAAAAAGAATTTATTTTTAATAAGGGATTTTGTCCAATACATAAGAGCATGTCTAAAGAATTAGTACAAGAAGCTAAAGCACAGTATCCAGAGGCAGAGATTTTAATCCATCCAGAGTGTACACCAGATGTTGTTGCGTTAGGTGATTATGTAGGAAGTACAAGTGGCATTATTGAATATGCAACGAAGAGTAATAAAGAAGAGTTTATTGTTTGTACAGAGATTGGTATAGAGTATGCTCTTAAACAAAATAATCCTCATAAAGTTTTTCGTTTTGTAGGGGAAATGAAAGCCTGTGCAAGTATGAAATGTGTAAGTTTAGAAACACTCTATGAGACTTTAAAAAATGAGCAATATGAGATAACTTTAGACGAAGATGTTATGAAAAAAGCAGAACATGCATTACTTGAGATGCATCGTTTAGCACAATAAGAATGCTTAAAAAGAAGGGATAATATGAACGACTCATATGATGTAATTATAGTAGGAACAGGGGTATCAGGGCTATTTGCAGCACTTCACTTACCTAGTACTTATAAAATTTTAATGATTAGTAAGGATACATTAGAAGCAAGCGACTCTTACCTTGCTCAAGGTGGTATTTCTACATTAAAACATGAAAATGACTATGTAAGTTATTTTGAAGATACTTTAAAAGCAGGAAGATATGAAAATAACAAAGAAGCAGTAGACATTATGATCAAAGAATCAACACGTACAATTAATGAGCTCATTCAGTATGGTGTAGCATTTGATTCATATGACGGTGAGCTAATTTATACGAGAGAAGGCGCACATTCTACCAATCGTATTTTGCATCATAAAGATATTACAGGCAAAGAAATTACTTCTAAGCTTTTAGAAAGAGTAAAAGAAAAAGAGAATATTGAATTAGTAGAGTTTGTAACAATGATAGACTTACTTACAGTAGATCATACATGTAAGGGGATAGTTGTAAAATATAATAAAGGTCATAAAATGATTTATAGTAAGCAAGTGATCTTGGCAACAGGTGGTATAGGAGGCTTGTTTGAAAGCTCCACAAACTATAAGCACTTAACAGGAGATAGCTTAGCAATTGCTCTAAAGCATCATATTGAATTACAAGATATTCATTACATACAAATCCACCCAACTACTTTATATAGTCGTAAACAAGGACGACGTTTCCTTATATCAGAAGCAGTGAGAGGTGAGGGAGGTATTCTTCTTAATAAGAATAAAAAGCGATTTGTAGATGAACTTTTACCTAGGGATGTAGTAAGTGTAGCAATTTATGATCAAATGGTAAAAGACAAGAGCCCATATGTTTGGCTTTCGTTAAAACATTTAGGTGCAGAGAAAATTAAACAACGCTTCCCTAATATCTATGAGCGATGCTTAGAAGAGGGCTATGATTTAGCCTATGAGCCTATACCGGTTACACCTGCACAGCATTATTTTATGGGTGGTGTGAAAGTGAATATGCATAGTCAAACCTCTATGAAAGCTTTATATGCTGTAGGAGAAACGAGTTGTAATGGTGTACATGGACGTAATAGGTTAGCTAGCAATTCTTTATTAGAAAGTCTTATATTTGCAAGAAGAGCTGCCGAAAGTATTATTAGTGAAATGAATAATATGGATAAACAAGATTACAATGATTCTCTAAAACAGGTTACATATGAGGAAGATAGCAGAAATTTAGAAACACAATACAAAGAACTTATTTTAGGTGAGATTAAGCGAAAGGATGAGAAATTCTATGATCAATGGTGTCACAATGACAATCAATGTGGATGATAAAATACTTTTAGCTTTACAAGAGGATATTACAAGTGAGGATGTTACAACCAATGCTATAGTAAGAAAACCTACACCAGCTCGCGCAGAACTGATTTGTAAGCAAGATGGTATATTAGCAGGGATTGAAGTTTTTAGACGTACTTTTGAACTATTAGGTGATATTTGTTTTACAACAGAGTATCAAGATGGAGCACCTATTAAAAAGGGGGATTTAATAGGTGTACTTGAAGGAGATGCAAAGGTTGTTTTATCAGGAGAGAGAACAGCGCTTAACTACCTTCAACGTATGAGTGGAATTGCGACCATGACAAATGAATTAGTAGCTGAACTAGAAGGTAGCAAGACTAAACTACTAGATACACGTAAAACAACTCCAGGGATGCGCGTATTTGAAAAATACGCTGTAAAAGTAGGAGGCGGATACAATCATAGATTTAATCTATCAGATGGTATTCTTATAAAGGATAATCATATTGGAGCAGCTGGTGGCGTGAAAGAAGCTATTGTAATGGCAAAAGAATATGCACCATTTGTAAGAAAGATAGAGGTAGAAGTAGAAAATCTAGATATGTTAGAGGAAGCATTAGAAGCGGGTGCAGATATTATTATGCTAGATAATATGTCACTAGAGATGATGGAAGAAGCTGTACAAAAGGTTGCTGGAAGAGCACAAACAGAGTGTTCAGGTAACGTATCTAAAGAAAGATTAAAAGATATTGCTAAGGTAGGAGTAGACTATGTGTCTTGCGGAGCACTTACACATTCAGCACCTATATTGGACTTTTCACTTAAAAATTTAATAAATCTATAAAGATGCCAAGATATTACAGAATATCAAAAGATAATCAATGTACTTTTAAAGGATAAATATGTTAATGTCATAGTATAACAAATGCATAGATTTAGGAGGTTGACGTGATATTAACATGAGAAGAGATGACTTTACTGCTGTTTTAGGAAAAACTTATATGAAGATGTGTATGTGGATGCCCTGGATTGCACTAATCCTGATATTAGGAGCTAAAACTTTAAATACATCATTTGAGAAAAGTGTTATTTATGTTGTTGCAACATTACTTATGATCAATGCTTTATATTTAGGATATAAATTTTTAATGTATAAGCAAAGTAAATGTTATAAATGACTGATTATAATTTAGGCATATGTAAAATATCTATATAAAATATTAAAGGGCTACCATGGGGTAGCCCTTTAATATTTTATTGTTACTTAGTAAGGAATTTATTTAAGAAGTCCATATTGAGTAAGAACCTTTTGAAGGACAGCTTCATTTTGTGGTTCCATGTCAATAAGAGGAAGACGGCATCCACCTACATTCATACCCATTAAATTCATTGCTTTCTTTACAGGTACTGGACTTGGTTCGCAAAAGAGTGCTTTAACCATAGGAAGTACTTGAAGTTGAAGTTTTCTTGCAGTTTCAATATCACCATCAAAGAAAGCTTGGCAAAGTGCATGTGTATCACTAGGGATGATATTAGCCATAACAGAGATTACGCCTTTACCACCGAATGCAAGATAAGGAAGTACAAGTCCATCTTCACCGGAATAAATACTAAAATCACTTGGGCAAATATTCATAAGTTCTCCCACATGAGAGAAGTTACATTCTTTAATTGCTACGATATTTTCGATTTGAGCAAGTTTTGCTGTTGTTTCAGGAGCTAAGTCTAATACAGTACGTGAAGGTACATTGTAAAGGATAATTGGTGTAGATACACTTTTAGCAATAGCACTAAAATGTTCATAAAGTCCTTTTTGAGAAGTTTTGTTATAGTAAGGAACTACGCTAAGAATAGCATCTACTCCTACAGACTCAGCATAACGGCTTGTAGCAATAGCATGATGTGTATCATTACTTCCAGCACCTGCAATAACAGGAATACGTTTAGCCACCTTTTCTACAGTATATCGAATAGCTTCGCGATGTTCTTCCATAGGCATTGTAGGGGCTTCACCTGTTGTACCACAAATAATAATGGCATCAGTACCTTCAGCAATGTGCCATTCAATGAGTTCTCCTAATTTATCAAAATCAATACCCGTTTCATTGAAAGGGGTAATAATTGCAACACCAGAACCAGTAAAAATTGGTTGTTTCATAAAAATGTCCTCCTTATAAATAAGTCATTCTAAGATATTATACTATGGGGATTACTAATAGTATATACAGGAATGACATAAGTGGGGCATAGCTCATATAATATTTCTATATATTTTTGTAAATATGGAACATCTTGATAAAAAAATAAGAGTTTAATTTATATTTAAGTATAAAATAATAAAAAAATAAATTAAATTATATATAAAAAAGAGGAAATAGAAATAAAACGTAGAATATATATATTATAAAGCTTACCAAGACAACAAGGTAGTGTATTGAAAGGAGAGATACAGATGAAATACAACATTATAGGTAAAAATATTGAGGTAACAAAAGGTCTTGAAAATGCAGTAGTAGATAAGCTTCATAAACTCGATAAGTACTTCAACGAGGAAACTCCAGTACAAGTGATGCTTAGTGTAGAAAAACAACGACACATTATCGAGATTACCATTCCTTTCAATGGACAAATTTTAAGAGGCGAGATAGATGGCAAAGATATGTATGCAATTATTGATGATGCCGTTGCCATCATCGAAAGACAAGTGGTACGTTTTAAAAATAAATTAAGACGTCGCCATAGAGGCAATCCAATAGGATTTGCAGATGATTTTATGAGTGCAGATTATGATGAAGATGAAACACTTAGAATTGACAGAAGAAAACAATTTGCTGTTAAACCAATGGATATAGAAGAAGCCATTATGCAGATGGAATTAGTGGGACATACATTCTTTGTTTATAGAGATGCACAAACTGAAGAGGTAAATGTAGTTTATAAACGTAAAAATGGAACATATGGATTAATTGAGCCAGTAGTAAGTTAATTCATTCAATAAATAAGTACCTAGGAGACCATTTATAAAGATGGTCTCTTTTTAATTTGGAAATATGATGAATAGGAAATTGGATTACATAAATATAATAAGGGTTTTAGGCGTATAATAATTAAAGTCTATTGAAAATAAGGGGAAGTGCTTGATAAAACTAAGATTAAAAGGTAAAATATTACATAAGCCTTTCTCTACCTTGCAAACTGAATCCGTGACATGATACATTGAAAAAGGTAGATGAAAAAATTTCATACAGGAGGATTATTATGAATAATACACCAACTCCACATAACGGCGCAAAACTAGGTGATATTGCAAAAACAGTATTAATGCCTGGTGACCCATTACGTGCAAAATTTTTAGCAGATACTTATTTAGAGGATGTAGTACAATACAACTCTGTAAGAGGAATGTACGGATATACAGGAACTTATAAAGGAAAACGCGTATCTGTTCAAGGACATGGTATGGGAATTCCATCTATTGGAATCTATACTTATGAGCTTTTCAATTTCTATGGTGTTGAAAATATCATTCGTATTGGTTCAGCTGGTGCGATTGATGAAAGTCTTCACATCGGTGATATCGTAATCGGTATGGGTGCATGTACAAACTCAAACTATGAGGATCAATATAAATTACCAGGTCGTTTCTCTGCAATTGCTTCATTTGATCTTGTAAAAAAAGCAGCAGACGAAGCTGAACGCTTAGGATATACTTACAAAGTAGGTAACTTATTATCAAGTGATACATTCTATGATGATGGCCAAACTCTTAAAGATTGGCAAAAAATGGGTGTATTAGCAGTTGAGATGGAAGCAACAGCACTTTATATGAATGCTGCACGTGCAGGTAAAAAAGCACTTACAATTTGTACAATTTCAGATTGCCCATTCACAGGAGAAGCAACAACAGCTGAAGAACGTCAAACTAAATTCACTCAAATGATGGATGTAGCACTATCATTAATCGAAGAGTAAGATTAAAGGCCGAGTAATTAAACTACTCGGTCTTTTGTTATGTATAGGGATTAGCTTTTGAATTAAGTAGATTATATTTGATTAAAGTATAGAGTTTACATTAGGCATGGAATTGCTATAGGCCATAAAGTAAGAAGATGTAAAAATTAAATGATATAAATTAAATGATATAAATTAAAGATATTGAATAATGAGGTCAATATAGACTACAATAGAAGTAAGTGGAAGAAAATGTATTAAGGCCATTACAATTTTTGAGAACACTTAATGATTGGGGGGATTGAGTACGAAAACATGGTTTAATGGAGACGGTGAAAGTAAGAGGAAGTTTGGGGGTAACAATCGCAGAGGGACTTTAAGTGATGAACTAAATAGAGCCGAACGGATAGGGAAGCAACTTAGGTGTGATGAAGCAGAGCTTAAGCCTATACAAATGTCTATACCAGTTCCGTCCAAACGCGAGTTGGTAATAGAAGAAATAGCCAAAGAAGCAAAGCCCAATTTAAATATAAATGAACCTTGGCAACCACAAAGAGTAGCTATTGACTATGAGATTAGATATGGAAGTAGGGAAGAGGCTCAATTATCACCAAGTACTGAAAAAATGGTATCAGATACTGTATCACCAATTCAGGCAAATATCACAATATCTTTTGACAAAGATCATACAATGGCCTTTAATATGAATATAGAATCTATTATTATGATTTTAAATAGTTCAGGAGAACAATTCGATTTTAAAATCACAAATGATGGTGAAGGTGGGCAAAAATTAAATATTACTGCTCCAACTAAGGTCCTTTATAAGATCTTAGCTTTATTTGAATAACCTAGAAGGATGTGACTATATGGAACTTAAATGCACAAAGGAAGAGTTTAAAGCATTATTAGACTTAGTATATGCAGGGAATTTATTAATTAATGGGATGAGAGAAGTAGATGAACGTATTTTACCTCACTCAGAAATGGAACAAAAGATCTTTGCTATGGCAAAAGAATTTGGCTATGAAGAACTTATTGAGTTTGATAACGAATTTAATGAATATATGCCTACTAGAGCCTATGAAAATAGTGAAGTAAATGACTATATCGATGCATATGAAGATAAAGTATTCTGGGAAGAACTTGTTGTACGTATGGCACGTAGACAAGCGCTTAATGAGTTAGGTGATGAAAATCCTGACATGACAAGTGCAGAACTTAGACAAAGACAAATTGAATTAGAAGAATATTATGAAGATGAATTTATTGAAAATGGTATCTATCATTTAAAATGGATTAGACCTGAAATTCAATCTGAAGAAGCAGCAAAAAAAGGAAGCAAATTAGAAGATTAAAAAAGAGGCGATTACATATTTGTAATCGCCTCTTTCTTTTCATTACACTTAAAGATGGCATGCGTTACTTTATTCATTCATATGAATTAAGATAAGACTATTTTTTTATAGTAATGTAGTTTGTTGGGTCTACAGTTACATGTTTATGTTTCATGAAGTAATCGATAATAATCTCTGGCATTTCAACTAGAATCTCTTGAACAACTTTGCAACTTGGATACATACCATATCCGCCTACACCACTATAACGATAGTTATTCATAGCAAGTGTTAAAGTATCTTCTAGGCCCACTTCTTTATCATGAAGGGTCATGGAAACGACACGTTCACCTACTGGTTTTGTAAGGTCGAGAGTATAGTGAAGAGGAGCAAAATAATCATAGTTGTAATGAGATACTTTAGGCTTTAAGAATTTGTCTGAAATAGAGATTTCATCATTTTCTAAATGGAAGTAGCTTGCTGTGTTTTCAAGACCTTCTTTTAATATTTCTCCTGTAACTTCTAAGACAACTAATGTATTTGGGAAGATGTAAGTAGAAACAATATCACGTACTGTAACTTCTTGATTAAATCCTTTAACACTGTTGGCAAATGAAGTACAGGCGATGTCAGCACCACTACGTTCTAATTGAACTTGGTTAATAAAGTTTGCAAGTGGTGTACCATGAAGAGCCATTTCTAAATGATCACTTGGTGTAAGGGGCATGTTTAAGAAACCAACAGGTTCATCTAGCCAAGTTTGAAGAGCTGATTCAATAGGCATTAACTCATTATAAAGACGTTCATTGTATTCAATACCTGTTGAAATAAGTTCAGAGTGTGTAGATGTTGTTCCATCTTCAGCTACCTCAACTTCAACTTTAGCAAATTGAGTACCATATTGAGGTGTTTGAACAAGATGCGTACCACAGATTTCTTTGCCAAACATAGGTATATGTTGGTGACCTGTAAGAAGTACATCAAAATCAAAAGCTTCACAAATGGCATAAGCTAAGTTTTCTTTGCTCTCACTTAATTTTTTATTTGTTTCTAGATCATATTCTAATCCGCCGTGGTAAATTCCTACCATTAAATCTACCTGACCTTTAAGTGCTTCATAACTTGGGCGAATGCTATCAAGTGTAGCAGATACCATAAAGTTAGTTAAGTTTTCTTTCTTTTCCCATACAGGAATAAATTCTGTACTTACTCCAATTAAACCTACTTTTAATCCATTTTCTAATGTATGAATAGCATGTTTTTGAATAGGAAGTTGGTCTAGTTTATCATCTACATTCGTACAAAGACATGTAGCATTTACATAATCTAAGTAGCTTTTTAAATAATCATAGCCATAGTTAAAGTCATGATTCCCTAAAGTAATATAGTCATAACCAGCCACATTCATAACTTCTGCAATTGGATTTTTAGGTAAAGGTTGGCGACTTAAAAAAGTTGTAAAAGGAGAACCTTGAATAGTATCTCCACCATCTATAATTAAAGTATTTCCATCCTTTTTAAATTGTTCCATCATACATAAGAAACCTTGTGGTTTCTTTTCTTGGTCTCTATAATCAGTTGGATAAACATATCCATGAACATCAGATGTAAAATAAAGCGTTAGTTTTTTCATAAAGTGCACCTCGTGAGTAATTTAAACAATCTCATGTATTATATCAATAAATAACAAATCAAGCTATCTTTAGGATATGAATTAAAAAGAAAAAATATAGTTGTAAAAATTTTGCTAATTAACCAATGTATTTAGTGTTTTAGTCTATAATGAGATTAAGAGAAAAGTCTAAACTGAAAAAATATAGAAAGATAGGAGGGATAGGATGATTCAAGTAAAACATCTTACCAAGACTTTTGTAAGAACGGTTAAATCAGGAAAAAGAATAGTGAAGGAAGATTTTAATGCGGTTGAGGATGTGTCCTTTGAGGTAGGGAAAGGAGAAGTGTATGGCATTTTAGGACCTAATGGTGCAGGTAAAACAACATTGCTTAGAATGCTAGCAGGTATTTTAACACCTACCTCGGGTGAAATAGTAGTTGGAGGCATTGAGTATAAGAAAGATAAGAATCAAGCTAAAAACCTTATTGGGTACTTATCGGGTAACACTAAATTATATGGTAGATTATCTCCAAGAGAAGTATTAGAAATCTTTGGGGGACTTTACTCTATAGATAAGGCTACGTTAGATACAAGGATTGAAGAGATTATAGAACTATTAGATATGAGGAGCTTCGTAGATAATCGCATAGATAGACTTTCTACAGGGCAGACACAAAGAGCCTCTATTGCAAGGTGCCTTATACATTCACCAGAACTCTATATTTTTGATGAACCTACATTAGGATTAGATGTATTAAGCAGTAGAACAATTATTGACTTTATGAAGAGTGAGAAGGAAAAAGGGAAAACAGTTCTCTATTCAACTCACTATATGGAAGAGGCTGAAGCTTTATGTGATCATATTATTATGATACATGAGGGGTGCATACTAGCGATGGGAACAAGTGATGAACTTAAATCTATGACTCAGACACATAATTTAAGAGATGCATTCATTCAACTCATGGAAGAAAAGGAGGTCATAGAATGAGAAGTTATATTATCAAAAACATCTTAAAAAAAGAACTGAAAGATATTTTTAGAGATAAGAAAACAATCTTTATGATGATTGTCCTACCTATTTTACTTTATCCTGCTATTATGCTAATTACATCTCAGATTACAATGTATTCTATGAATAAAACAGAAACAGCTTCTTATAAAGTGAGTGTATCTAAAGGAAAGCTACACAATCAAATAATAGAGAAACTTCTGCAGGAAGAGGACTATGAACATTTAGAATTTATTGAAGTAGGAAATCCAGGTGAAGCATTAGAACAACGAGAAATAGATGCTTATATAGAGGTAGAAGTGTTACCAACTCAGCAAATGAGTTATAAAATTTATATTAATTCATCTATAGGTCAGTCTCAAAATGCAGGGCATAAACTTCAAAACTTTTTAGAAGAATATAAGGAAGAAATGATTTATAGTAACATAGAGCAAATAGGATTAGACCCTATTATTTTATTAGAGCCTGTAGTCTACGATACAGTAGACTTAGCTAAGAATGAGCAGAAGGCTGGTCAGCTAATGGCCATGATTTTACCACTCATCCTGATTATAGGTATATTAATGGGTGCACTTTATCCAGCAATTGATGTGATGGCTGGTGAAAAAGAAAGAGGTACCATTGAGACCTTATTAACTTTGCCTGTTTCTAATTTAGAATTGATTATAGGTAAGTTCTTAGCAGTAGCCATTATTTCAATCATATCGGCAGTATTAAATGTAATCTCTATTGTGGCAAGTATTATGCTTGTTATGATAAGTGCAGATTTATCAGGGATGATGAGTCAGCTTAATATAGATGCAAAGCGCTTTATTGTACCATTTTTGATTGCCTTTATATGTATTTTAATCTTTGCTTTAATTGTCAGTGCGATTAGTATGTGTGTATGTAGTATGGCAAAAAGCTTTAAAGAGGCACAGAACTATGCAACGCCACTCATGCTTGTATTAATGTTGCCTGGATATGCAAGCATGATACCGGGATTAGAGCTGACAACAGCAACAGCATGCATTCCTATTGTGAATGTCGTTTTACTGATTAAGAGCGTTTTAACTTTCCAATATAATATAGGTGCAATGGCTATAGTTATTGTCACTAACTTTGGGTTCCTTATATTATCTTTGATTATATTAGCTAAGATGTTTAATTCGGAAGAAATTTTATTTGGAAGTAGTAAGGAGTTTTCTATCTTACAAAAACGCTACAATATTCAAAAGGGTACGCTACCAACACCAAGTGATAGCTTAATGATTTATGTGATTGCATTGCTTGGAATTATTTATATAGGTAGTTTGCTTCAAGTGAAGTTAGGCTTTTTAGGTTTAGCACTTACTCAAGCATTAGTTATAGCTATTCCTATTCTATTTGGGTGGTATATCAAAACAGATTTTAAAGAAGCATTGTCGTTAAAGAAGCCGAAAGGTAAGCATATAGGTGGAGCAATTATCTTATGGGGAGGGCTATTTTTCCTTGTACAAGGTATTTCATTATTAATGATGCTTGTTTCACCAGATTTACAAGAGCTCAATAATAAGCTTGCTCAAGCAGTGACTCATCCTAATTTGTTTGTTAATTTATTGGTTGTAGCAGCTTTGCCAGCTATTTGTGAAGAAGTATTATTTAGAGGTATGATTTATAAAGGGCTTGAAGATGATGGAAAACATGTGAAATGGGCAATCATTGTATCTGGAGTTTTATTTGGAATTATGCATTTAGATTTCTTTAGGATGATACCTACAGCTATTTTGGGTATAGGTTTTGCCTATATTGTATATTCTAGTAAATCTATTTTTTTAGCGATGATGGTACATTTCTTGAATAATGGTGTTATAGTATTAGTACAGCACTTTATAGTACGCCCAGATGTAGAACCGGCTTTGACATCAGGGCAGATTATACAAAGTAGTGTTGTATATCTTTTGCTTAGTGTACTACCGTTAGTAACAGGTATGTTATTGCTAGGTTATAAAGATCAACCAAGTATTAAAAAAATATAGAGTTATTCATGAAATAGATTAAATAAAAGTAAAAATATACTTATAGTAAAGGATAACTTGTAGATAAAGGAATGAGTATAAATGAAAATGAATAGTAAGGTTAAACGTACTGCATTAGATGAAAAACTAGATTCTTATAGAAGACAGGGGTATATTGTACCACCTAAAAATATTATTAAAAATGAAAAGCAAATAGAAGCTATTAAAAAAAGTGCAGTGATTAATACAGCTATACTTGATCATGTAGCAGAACATATTAAAGAAGGTATGACTACTTTAGAAATAGATGAGATGGTTTATCGCTTTACAAAGGAACATGATGCTACGCCAGCACCTCTTAACTATCATGGTTTCCCTAAGAGTGTATGTATTTCTATCAATCAAGAAGTATGTCATGGAATTCCTTCTAAGGATAGAGTTCTTCAAAATGGCGATATCGTTAATGTAGATGTATCCACAATTTATCATGGATATTTTTCAGATGCATCTCGTATGTTTATTATTGGTGAAGCATCTGAAGAGGCTAAAAAAGTTGTAGAAGTAGCTAGAGAATGTATGCAAAAAGGGATAGAACAAGTTAAGCCATGGGGCTTATTAGGTGATGTGGGTGCAGCAATTAATGCACATGCTAAAGCACATGGATACAGTGTAGTAAGAGAAATTGGTGGACATGGAGTTGGCTTAGCGTTCCATGAAGACCCCTATGTAAGCCATGTGAGTAAGGCTGGCACAGGCATGCTTCTTGTACCAGGAATGATCTTTACTATTGAACCTATGGTCAATGTAGGAACAGCACGTGTAAAAGAAGATAAGAAAAATGGATGGACCATTTATACAGCAGATGGTAAGTTATCTGCACAATGGGAGAGTATGGTCCTTGTAACTGAAACAGGATATGAAATTTTAACTTGCTAGGATATGCTTAAATTTGATTTTTTAGGAGTAAATGAACGTGGAAAATATAGAGATTTTAAATAATATTACAGATAAAGATATGGCTAATATATTAGAGGTATGGGAGTCATCAGTAAGAGCAACCCATCTATTTTTAACAGAAGAGGATATAGTTTCTCTAAAACCTTGTGTGGAAGAAGGGGCAAAATTCATTAGTCACTTAGCAGTCATAAGAAATGAAGAAGATGCCATCCAAGCATTTATAGGCATGCATGATAATAAAATTGAAATGTTGTTTGTAAAAGATACTTGTAGAGGTAAAGGACTTGGAAAACACCTTGTCAATTGGGCAATCAATACTTTGAATGTAAAATTTGTAGATGTAAATGAACAAAATGAGCAAGGTCTAGGATTTTATAAATATATGGGATTTGAAGTTTTTGATAGGTCAGAATTAGATGAACAGGGCAACCCTTTCCCTATACTTTATATGAGACGATAACATATGTAATTCCAAATAAATAGTTAAAAAAGGAACTGTCACGAGCTGAGTTTAATCAGCTAATGTGACAGCTCCTTTTATTTACTAATGTTATTGAATGATTTTATGCAGATTGATCGAATTGGCTATTGTAGAGGTCTGCATAGATGCCACCTTTTGCAAGAAGCTCATCATGAGTACCTTGTTCAACTACATTACCGGCTTTCATGACTAGGATAACATCTGCGTCCTTGATGGTTGAAAGGCGATGGGCGATGACGAAGTTTGTCCTGCCTTCCATAAGGCGTGTCATCGCATTTTGAATATAATGTTCTGTACGTGTATCAACGCTACTTGTTGCTTCATCTAGAATAAGAATAGAAGGGTTAGCAAGGATAGCACGTGCGATAGTAAGAAGTTGTTTTTGACCTTGAGAAATATTAGAGGCTTCTTCATTAAGAATTGTATCATAGCCTTGAGGTAATGTACGGATGAAGTGGTCAGCATGAGCTGCTTTTGCAACTTCTACAACTTCTTCAAAAGTAGCATTTTCTTTGCCGTAAGCAATATTATCACGGATAGAACCTTTAAAGAGCCAAGTATCTTGAAGTACCATACCAAACAGTTGACGTAAGTCTTTACGAGTTAAGTCAGTAATATCAACACCATCTACACGAATCTCTCCACCATTAAGTTCGTAGAAACGCATAAGTAGATTGATCATAGTTGTCTTACCTGCACCAGTAGGCCCTACAATAGCAATGGTTTGACCAGGCTTTACTGTAATATTAAGGTCTTTCATCAGAAGATGATCAGGTGTATAACCAAAAGATACATGATCAAATACAACTTCACCTTTTGGATTTTTTATAGTAACTGGATTTGTTGCTTCAGGTACAGATTCTTCTTCATCAAGAATGGCAAAGACCCTTTCAGCAGAGGCAATAGTAGATTGAAGAATGTTAGCAATATTAGCAAGTTGATTAATCGGTTGAGTGAACTGTCTAGAGTACTGGATGAAGGCTTGAATATCACCAATAAGTAGACGACCGCTAACAGCTAAAACACCACCTACGACAGCTACAACAACATATCCGATGTTATTAACAAGTCCCATAAGAGGCATAACAAGGCCAGAAACAAATTGTGCTTTCCAACCAGATTCATAAAGAGAATCATTAATACATGTAAAGTGCTCTATAGATTCTTTTTCATGTCCAAATGCTTTTACAACAAGATGTCCAGTGTACATTTCTTCTATATGTCCATTAAGATCACCAAGGGCATTTTGTTGAGCAGAGAAATGTGTTTGTGAACGACCGACAATAGGGCGAATAACAAAGATACCTAGAGGAAGTGTTATAAGAATAATCAAGGTTAAGATCCAACTAATGCTAAACATCATAATGGTTACTCCAATAAGAGTTACTACAGAAGTAATAAGTTGGGTAATACTTTGTTGAAGCGTATTACTAATGTTATCTACGTCATTGGTCACTGTACTTAATAAATCTCCATTTGAATGGGAGTCAAAATATTTAAGAGGAAGACGTGATAACTTTTCATGAACATCAGTACGTAATTTAAATACTGTGTTTTGGGCAACGTCTGCCATTAAATATTGTTGGAGATAGCTAAAGAATGCACTTAAAATATAGAAACCTGCTAGCCACATGAGAATGGTGAGTAAAGCATTAAAGTCGATACTACCAGTTCCTTTTGCCATGTTAACAACACCAGCAGCAATAGTATTGGTTGCTGCCCCTAATATTTTAGGACTAGCAACGGCAAAAATTGTGCTTAAAGCTGCAAGGATGAAGATGATAATGAGTTTTGTACGAGCTGGATTAAGATAGCTTAATAAACGTCTAAAAGACCCTTTGAAGTCTTTGGCACGTGCACCAGCCATGACCATACCATGACCACCCATTGGGCCGCCAGGTCTATTTGGTTGTTTATGTTTATTTTCCATTTTCAATCTCCTCCTTTGAAAGTTGAGATAGAGCAATTTCTTTGTAGACTTCACAAGTATCTAAAAGTTCACGATGCGTACCTTGGCCTACTACTTTTCCATCAAATAATACAAGAATTTCATCTGCATCCATAATCGTGCTAATACGTTGAGCAACAAGAATCATAGCAGATTCAGTAACTTCAGATTTAAGTGCTTTGCGAAGTGCAGAATCTGTTTTAAAGTCAAGTGCTGAAAAGCTATCATCAAAAATATAGATTTCAGGCTCACGTACAAGGGCACGAGCGATGCAA
This sequence comes from Holtiella tumoricola, assembly GCF_027857615.1. Classification (NCBI taxonomy): domain Bacteria; kingdom Bacillati; phylum Bacillota; class Clostridia; order Lachnospirales; family Cellulosilyticaceae; genus Holtiella; species Holtiella tumoricola. The sequence continues at coordinate 49,569 of NZ_JAQIFT010000046.1, read as the reverse complement.
AGACGTTGCTTTTGACCACCAGATACATTCGTACCACCTTGAGAGATATAACTATCTAACCCTTTTTCCATATTAGAAACAAAGTCACGTGCTTGAGCAATGTCTAGTGCTCTCCAAAGGTCTTCATCTGTAGCATCTTCTTTACCATATTTAAGATTGTCACGAATCGTACCGCTAAAGAGTAAGGCCTTTTGAGGGACCAAGCCAACCTTATTACGAAGTTCCTCTTGGGGCATATCTTTAATATTTACACCATTAACTAAAATTTCACCTGAAGTTGTATCATAGAAGCGAGGAATTAAGTTAATCAGTGTAGATTTACCAGAGCCCGTCCCACCAATGATAGCTGTGATTTTACCAGGCGTTGTCTCAAAGGAAATGTGAGAAAGAGCAGGTTCTTCACTATTAGGATAGTTAAAGGTAACATCTTTATAAACAATTTGACCATGTAAAGAACTATGAGTTAATTCATGAACATGATCTTGAATTTCAAAAGGGGTTTCTAAGACTTCATTAATACGTTCAGCAGATGCTGCAGCACGAGGAATCATAACAAACATCATAGTGACCATAACTAGTGCCATCATAATTTGCATAACATATTGAATAAAAGCGATTAAGCTACCCACTTCAAAACTACCGGCTTCTATGCGAACTGCACCAAACCAGATAATAGCAACAGAAGTAAGATTTAATATAATCATCATACTAGGCATAAGGACAGCCATAATTTTATTAACACGTATGGCAGTTGAAGTTAAGTCTTTATTAGCAGCGTCAAAGCGTTTTTGCTCATAGGTAACTTTATTAAAAGCACGAATAACACGAATACCTGTTAAGTTTTCTCGAAGGACTAAATTAAGTTGGTCTAATTTCACTTGCATAGATTTAAAAAGTGGCATACCAAACTTAGCAACAAGCCCAATAACAACGAGTAAAATAGGAATAGAAAAGGCCAATACAACAGAAAGTTCAAGGTTAGTAGATAAAGCCATAATAAGTCCACCAATAACCATTAAAGGTGCAGTAACCATCATACGTAAGGACATAAGCACTAATTGTTGAACTTGAGTAATATCATTGGTTGTTCTTGTAATTAATGAAGAAGTTCCTAATTTGTTAAATTCACCTAAAGAAAAGGATTCTACTTTTATAAAAAGATCACGCCTTAGATCTTTGCTAAATCCCATAGCAACTTTGGCTGAATTTAAGTTTGCAAAGACCATAAATGCACTTCCTAATAATGCAACTAAGAGCATATAAAAACCAACGGATAGGATATAGGAGGTATTACCATTAGGTATACCAATATCTACTATTTTGGCCATTAGTGTAGGAAGTAATAAGTTGGCAATCGTTTGTAAAAAAAGTAAAAACAGAGTAAGGATTGTAGCACCTAAATAAGGCTTAAGATATTTAGCTAGTCTAAACATTTTTTGTCATCTCCTTGAGCATCAGATAGATTATCTCGAACCTGCATTAAAAGTCTTTTAAGCAGTATTTGTTCCTCTATGCTTAAATCTTTGTTGTAGAGTTGTTCGTTCTGGGCATAAAGTTTATGAAGTGCTTTACAAGTAGCATGCCCCTTTTTAGTTAAAAAAGTACGGCATATACGTTTATCATTTTCATCCATTTGTTTATAAAGCATGCCAGTACGTTCAAGCCTTTTAATTGTTACAGTTACAGTAGAAGGCTTAACATGTAATTTAGAGGCCAAAGCAGATTGGTTGAGACCATCTTCTTCATAAAGACACATAAGTAGGGGGGCTTGTCCAGGGTGGAGGCCATATTCTTCAAATAATTCGTGACTTCTGGTATATTGTAAGCGTATAATTTCCCATAATAAGCTATTGATTGTAAAATGATTTTTCATGATTTCCTCCGATATTAGTTAGTTAACTAATTATATAGCGATGAAATATGATAATTTGGTATCAAAATTATGAATAAAAAATGAACTTTATAGTCAAGAATAAATAAGAACATAACCTTACCCTACCTATAATTGGATGGGTTGGATAGTTGTAATAGTGTATAATATTTGATATACTTAGTGATAGCGTTTACTCTGATGAAACTTAGTATGTGATAAAATTGATACATATATAACATAGAAAGAAGAAGGTGAAGATTTTGAAGAACTTTGTAGAGAAAATTTTTGGAACTCACTCTCAACGTGAGCTGAAAAGAATAGAACCAATCGTTGCAAAAATTGAAAGTTATGATGAAGCTATGCAAAAGCTTTCAGACGATGAGCTTAAAGCAAAAACAGCGGAGTTTAAAGAACGTTTAGCAAACGGAGAAACTTTAGATGATATTTTACCAGAAGCTTACGCAGTATGTCGTGAAGCTGGTTGGCGTGTAATGAAAATGAAACACTTTAAAGTACAGCTTATTGGGGGGGTTATCCTCCATAACGGGCGTATTGCAGAGATGAGAACTGGTGAAGGTAAAACATTAGTAGCTACATTACCAGCTTATTTAAATGCCCTTTCAGGAAAAGGTGTACATGTTGTAACAGTTAATGATTACCTTGCTAAACGTGATGCTGAGGAAATGGGACAACTTCATAACTTCTTAGGCCTTAGTGTAGGGTGTATCTTAAGTGGTATGGAAAACGATGAAAGACGTGCGGCATACAACTGTGATATTACTTACGGTACAAACAATGAATTTGGTTTCGACTACTTACGTGACAACATGGTTCTTTATGCAGAGCAAATGGTTCAAAGACCACTTAACTATGCAATCATTGATGAGGTTGACTCTGTTCTTATTGATGAGGCAAGAACACCACTTATTATCTCTGGTAGTGGTTCAAAATCTACACACCTTTACAAAGCAGCTGATATCTTTGTAAGACGCCTTAAAAAAGGTAGACTTTTAGGTGAAGAAAGTGCTATGGCTTCTCTTATGAGAGAAGAAATAGAAGAAGAAGGGGACTTCATTGTTAATGAAAAAGAAAGAAATGTTACCCTTACAGCTGATGGTGTAAAAAAAGCAGAACAATACTTTGGTATTGAAAACTTAGCTGACCCAGATAACATGGAAGTGCAACATCATATTAATATAGCGCTTAAAGCACATAACTTAATGCACCTTGAAAAAGACTACATTGTAGATGAAAAAGGTGAAATTGTTATTGTTGATGAATTTACAGGTCGTCTTATGGATGGACGTCGTTACTCAGATGGTCTTCACCAAGCGATTGAAGCTAAAGAAGGCGTAGAAGTACAAAAAGAAAGTCAAACACTTGCAACAATTACTTTCCAAAATTACTTCAACAAATACAATAAAAAATCTGGTATGACAGGTACAGCTTTAACAGAAGAAGGCGAGTTTAGAGATATTTATGGAATGGACGTTATTGTTATTCCTACAAATAGACCAATTCAACGTATTGACCATGCAGATATGGTATTTAAAACAGAAGAAGCTAAATTCAAAGCTGTAATTGAAGATATTAGAAAATCTTATGAAAAACAACAACCAGTTCTTGTTGGTACAGTAACAATTGATACATCAGAACTTCTTAGCAAACTTCTTAAAAAAGAAGGTATTCGTCACCAAGTACTTAATGCAAAATATCATGCAAAAGAAGCTGAAATTGTTTCATTAGCTGGTAAAAAGGGTGCTATAACAATAGCAACAAACATGGCTGGTCGTGGTACAGATATTAAACTTGAAGATGGTGTACAAGAACTTGGTGGTCTTAAAATCATCGGTACAGAACGCCATGAGTCAAGACGTATTGATAACCAGTTACGTGGACGTTCAGGACGTCAAGGTGACCCAGGTGAATCACGTTTCTACTTAGCTCTTGAAGATGATTTAATGCGTCTATTCATTCCAGAAACAACAATGAAAATGTTTGATGCACTTGGTCTTCCAGATGATGAACCAATCGAACACAAAATTCTTTCAAAAGCGATTGAAAGAGCACAAACAAAAGTAGAAAGTAATAACTACGGTATTCGTAAACATCTTCTTGAATACGATAAGATTATGAATGAACAAAGAGAAGTTATCTACGGTGAACGTTTCAAAGTTCTTAAAAACGAAAATCTTAAAGATAATGTATTAAGCATGGCTAAAAATGTGATTACAAAAGCTGTTATGAGTGCAACAAATGGTATTGAGTATCCAGAAGACTGGAATTTAGCATCTATGATGGATCACCTTTCAACAATCATTCCATTTGAAGAAGTTGAATTTACAAAAGAAGAGCAACAAAATCTTACACCAGATAGCTTAATTGACCTTCTTTATAGCAAAGCAGAAGCTTTATATGAAGTAAAAGACAAAGAAATTGGTGAGCAACTTCGTGAAATTGAACGTGTTATCATGCTTAAAGTAATTGACCAAAAATGGATGGATCATTTAGATAACATGGATCAAATGCGTCAAGGTATCAACCTTCAAGCATATGGTCAACGTGATCCATTAGTAGAGTATCGCTTCTTAAGCTTTGATATCTTCGAAGAAATGACAGAAATCATTCAAGAAGAAACAGTTAAAGCACTCTTCCACGTAAGACTTCAACCACATCAAGAAATCAAACGTGAAGCAGTTATTAAAGTAACTGGCACAAACCACAAAGACGAAAGCTTAGGTGCTCAACCTGTAGTGAAAAAAGAAAAAGTAGGTCGTAATGACTTATGTCCATGTGGTAGCGGTAAAAAATACAAACAATGTTGTGGACAAAACGAATAAATAAATTTAAGGCTCTAGATACAAGCGTCATAGCTTGTATCTAGAGCCTTTTTTATTTAATAATAGAGCTTAAGCTTAGATATAGTTTGAAGATATAATTATAATTAATAAAAAAATAAAAGTAAAATATTAATTAATATAAAATATTATGTTGCTATAATCATAGGTTTTTAGTAATCTTGTTTATAAAGACATCTAGAATAACTAGAGCATTGAGAGGAGATTTAAACATGAAGTTTTTAACTTTTAATATTCGATGTGATTATAATCAAGATGGAAATAATAATTTCTGCTATAGAAAGCCTTTAGTATTAGAGAAATTAAAAAAAGAATTACCAGATATAATTTGTTTTCAAGAAGTACTTCCTCATGTAGCAAGTTGGTTAAAAGAAAATCTAGAGGAGTACTTTATCTTAGGATGTGGAAGAGATGAAAATCTAGAGGATGAACAAACAGCAATAGCATTTAAAAAGCAAAAATATCAGCTCATACATATGAATACTTTTTGGCTATCACCAACCCCACAGGTACCGGGTTCACGTTATGAGCAGCAAAGCATTTGTCCAAGGACTTGTACAGAAGTTATACTACAAGATTTAGAGTCAAAAGAAATTTATCGTATTATTAATACTCATTTAGATCATGAAGGAAGTGAAGCTAGAAGGTTAGGTATGGCACAGATTTTAACTTATATAAAAGAAGTTGAAACATTTAAAGATGCATCTATCTGTCTAGCAGGAGATTTTAATGCAACACCAGATACTCCAGAAGTTAAAATAATTAGTGAAGCTGGATTAATAGATCAAACAGAGGGAGTAGAGGGAACATACCATGAGTATGAAACACTACCAATAAATAATAAAATAGATTACATTTTTACATCACCAGATTTAGTATGTAATGATGTGACACCATGGAAAGATGAAAAAGAGGGTGTATATCTATCAGATCATTATCCTGTATGTGCTGAGATTATTAAAAAATAAAAGAGAAGTATAGAGCGAATAAATAAGTATAGCCATAAAGAGCTTAATCTTGATTACTAAAATGTAACTAAGATTAAGCTTTTTTATTTGTTGTATTTTAATAAATTTTCTATATAAGTAAATAAAATTAAACATAAAATATACAAATTGTGAAAAGAATGTGATATAATTTGACATGCATTAGTGTAATTTTAAAAGATATTATATAAATACTATTATTTAATTTTATTGCTTGCTTAGTGAACTTATATATTAGGAATGAGAAAAGAGGATCAAATGACAAAAATATTAAAGAAAATTGGGGTATATATTTTTCATTCCAATACAATATTTATTCAACTTCTTGTATTTACTTTAGTTGTAAGTGTAGTACCTATTATTCTTATTAGTCTACTCTTATTTAATAAAATGTCAGATCTAGTTGTAACGACTTTAGATAAATCATCCTCGCAGCTAGTACTTCAATATATGAATGATATTAATGGGAGCTTTTTTAGATATCAGGATAAGCTTCAACAGATAGCGAATAACACGATTATTATGGATGAATTATTAGGTAAAGGGGATGACTCTAATCCCTATATAAAAGGTGATAAAGTAAGTAAAGAGGTGAACAAGAGTTTACGATTAGAAGGCTATAGTGAATATAGGAACTGTATGATTTATTCAACCGTATATGACTCAAAAATATATGGAAATAATGTATCCATGTTAGAAGAGGCAGTGAAAGAAGTATGGTATATAGATCATCCAGAGTATAAAGGGAATATTTTCTCATATTTAACAGCTAATAGAAAAAACAAAGTGCTTTCATTAGTACAGCAAATCAATTATATAGATACAAATTCGTTTAAAAATAGTGATTTAGGATTCGTAAAGCTGGATTTATATGCTGATAAGTTATTTGAACCTCCTAAAGATAAAGAAAATGGAACTTATTCTTATGACATTATTGTATTAGATGAAAGTAGTAATTTAATTTATGAATCCGAAGAACAATTGGTTAGAGAGTTGGATGAAATCCCTTTTCACCAACTTACAAGTAATCAAATGACAGCGCATAATAATATGCTTATTTATAAAGATACGGTAAAGCGTTATGGATTAGATATCATATTTTTGTTTGATAGCCATGTGTTGGTAGATAAGCAAGAGGAGTTAGGACGTTCAATTATTCCAATTATTTTAATTGTTATAGGTGTTATTATAATAACAGCCTATTTGTTTACTAGAAGCTTTGCTTTTAGAGTAGAAAAATTAGTCCGTAAGATTAAGGCAGTAGAAGAAGGTGACCTTACAGTAACTGAAGAAATAGGTGGAAATGATGAAATTGCATTATTAGATAAGCAGTTCAACTCTATGGTTAAAAGACTAGACAAGCTAATTCAAAAAAATTATATACAACAACTAGAGAAAAAGGAGGCTGAGCTTAGAAATTTACAATTGCAGATTAATCCACATTTCTTATATAACACTTTAGAAACAATCAGTGCAATGGCTGCTATAAAAGGGCTATTTAATATCTGTGATTTATGTGAGAAATTAGGAGAAATCTTTAGGTATAGTTTAGGAAAAAACTATGGTGAGTACGTGACTATAGAACAAGAATTAAAACATACTAAAAACTACATATTTATCCAAGAAGCAAGATTTGGCAATAAATTTGAGGTGGATTATAATGTACAATCAGAATTAATGCATGCTCAAATATTACGATTTATTTTACAACCTATTGTAGAGAATGCAATTATCCATGGACTTAGTAATCATACAAGGAAAGGTAAGTTAAGTATTTCTATCTATCAACAAGATGGTGATATTCTCATTGAAATAGAAGATGATGGAGTAGGAATGTCTAAAGAGCGTTTACAAGGACTTATTGAATATATTAATGATCAAGATAAAAATATTAAGAGAACAACAAGAAGCATAGGTGTTAAAAATGTAAATCAAAGAATTAAATTATCCTGTGGAAATGACTATGGCATTATGATAAGAAGTGAATTAAACGAAGGTAGTTGTTTTACAATACGTTTGCCGATTGTGCAATAAGAGGAGGATAAAATGGGGCGAAGTATTTTAATTGTAGATGATGAAGAACTGATTAGACAAGGCATTAGAGCAAGAATTGATTATCTAGGATTTAAATTTGATTCTATACGAGAAGCAGATGATGGAACGACAGCATTATCTCTATTAGAACAAGCGCCAGCAGATGTTGTCATTACAGATATCCGAATGAATGATATGGATGGGATTGAGCTTATTGGAAAAGTGAAACCTTTATATCCGCACATCCAGTTTATTATTTTAAGTGGATATGCTGAATTTGCTTATGCAGAGCAAGCCATTAATTTAGGTGTTAATGCTTATCTTTTGAAGCCTATTTCAAATGAAGAATTAAAAAAGACGATGAATAATGTTTTAGAGCGTATAGAACTTGAGGAGCATAATCACAGAACAGTTAAATTAGGAGAGCAAATACTTGTTGAAAATCAAAAGCATATTTTTGAAAAGAATTTAAATGCGCTTTTATATCATCCTAATCCCTTGAAAGGAGAAGGCAAGGTACTATTTAATACAGTCAATGAACAATTCCCCTTAGAAAAAAGAAAATTTATGACTATTCTTATGAATATAGATGGAGATAGCTATGAGGGGAATAAATTTGGATATCAAGATATTAAACTTATACGTTTTACAATCAAAAATATCCTAAGTGATTTCCCGTCTCAAAGTGATAAAGTAGTTATAAGTAACCTATCTAATACCAACCAATTATTTGCAATTTTGTCTAATGAATGTAGCACTACATTAAGAGCTGAAGCAGAACAAGTCTTTTCAGCATTGCAGGGTGTGCTATGGAATCGTATGCAAATTTCTATTAGTATAGGGATTAGTTCAGTAACAGATAAGCTATCATTAGATAGTACAAAAGAAGCACAAGAAGCTTTTCAACAAAGGCTTATTCATGGGAATGGGAGTATGTATTTTTATGATGATATTAAATTATTATCAGGTACACAGCTACCCACAAGTGAGCTAAATATGCTGAGTCAGTACATAGAGCGTAAAGATATAGGGAATATACAGGTTATTTTAAATGCTATTTTCTCCGATGAGTGTATGCAACAATATAATGTGAATTACATACGTATTGTTTGGGTACGTATCATAGGGATTTTATTAAAGTCGGCTCACTCCAGCTTTGAGAAAGAGCCTCAAAAGGCAGAACAGCTTGTAATGGATTTAGATGATTTGGTGGGGATATCTTCTTTAGCAGAGTTAAGGGAGTACCTATGGACGTTAGTACTTGATTGTTTAGAAACAGATACACATATGGATACAAATGCTAAGAATAAAATTAAGCTTGCAACTAAGTATATTACAAATAATTATAATAAAGATATTGCTATTAACGACTTAGCAGAACGTTTTATGATGAGTCCTAATTATTTTTCCTCTATCTTTAAGAAAGAAACGGGACAAACAACAATTAATTATATTAAAGAACTCCGTATTAATAAGGCTAGAGAATACTTAGCACAATCATCAAAGAGTGTGGTAGATATTGCAAAAGAAGTAGGATATGAAGATAGCCAGTACTTCTTTAAAGTATTTAAAAAATCTACTGGCCAAACTCCATTACAGTATAGAAAATCCTATAGTAAGTTATAGATAGAGAACAGGGGCTATACAAACTAAGTTTTCAATTTCAAGAGAGCCCTGATAAAGTTTTGGTATAATAATAGATTCAGTATTTAAATCATCAATATTGATAGTAAGAGGAGCTTTGATATCCCATGGGATAGATAAAGTTCCTTTTTTTGTACGTAAAGAGAGAAGATAAGTTCCATGAGCTTGTTCTATATAGCCAGGTTTTGAGGTTGAGACAATAGAGAACTGGATAGTATGTGAATCAGGATTAACTTGAGTCTTAAGAAGAGGACCTTTTGACACCCATGTTTGTCCACTATGAATAGCTGTTTCTAATTCTATTTCAATATCTCCAGTAGCATTACCTTCAATAAAAGTAGCAAACTGATCATGCATACTATCTGTACCATGTAGATCCATCCCACTGGTCGCTGCAATACGATAACCTTGCAAGGTTAGGTCTTCCCACCAAAGTAAACCACGTTCATTCACTTCATGGAGAGGTTCTGGATTATTAAAGACTTCAATGAAATCTATATAAGCATAATCAGTAAAGGTCATTTCGAACCCACAAGTAGCAATAGGGTAACCGCATGAGAAGGGATGAGCCACACCGGCGAGCGCTCCTTTTTCTTGTACTGCCTTAAAGAGAAGCTCTGGTTTATGCTTATTGATATTTTCCCAAGGAACGTATTCTTTTAAGTTGAGACATAAAATATGACCATAATAAGTGGTGTATTCCATACCATAAATACAAGGCATATCTATAGGATATGCCTCTAATATTTTGTGAGCTTTTACATGGCCTGAGATTGTATTATGATCAGTTAAAGCAAAGGCATCTACTTTGTCTGTTAGCATAAAATCAATAAGTTGTTGTACTGTAAGATTGCCATCTGATTCCAATGTATGGTTATGTAGTTCTAAGCGTTTGTACATGATTTTAACCTCCTATTTTATTGTGCGGATAAAGATAATGAGTATTTAGTATCATCACGAATAACGCTAAAGGCCACAATGGTGATACGTATGACACCGTCTATTTGAGACTGAGGGATACAGCCTGGAGTAGCATCAGTTTCACTAAAATACAGATGTCTACAGGTTTCTTGACGATGTATGCCTCCAATAAATTGATCATTCATTGTGACAATAACTTGAAGTTCAGTTTTCATCCCACGAATAGTATCAGTAATTACTTCGTCACTAGCTGTATCGGCACCGTATTTACCATTACAGGCAGCCACGAGTTCTTTCTTTAAATCATCAGTAATTACTTCATAATGTTGTTTATCAAAGCTAAAAGTTATGTCCATTTCTTTGTAAATATCATCTAAACAGATTGTATAAGAGATTTGGCCCACAAAACCTTTGTTGAGTGTACCGCCAACTTCATATATTTTTTTCATCCGAATGCTCCTTTTTGGAAGTGAATTCTTAAAGATGTGATAAATATACTATCATTTTTAGACTATTTCAATAGTATTAAAAAAGTCGTAGAAATATCCATCCCTTTGCGTAGAATAGTCCATTGTTATACATAAGTATCTTTAGTAATCTGACATTACAAAAAAGCTTCAATTATATTGACTGAATTAAGATGGAGGATAATGAGATGAAACAACTTACATTTTCACAAGAAGGAAAGTTTAAACTATTACAATTTACAGATATTCATTTCAGCGACAACAATGAAGTGGATAAAGAAACTGTAGAATTAATGAGAAAAATACTAAAAGAGGAAAAGCCTGATTTTATTATGATTACAGGAGATACAGTATATGGAGAAGAAAATGTGGACCATTTACCACTTGCTTTAACACCTGTTATTGAATCTAATATTCCTTTTAGTTATACATTTGGAAATCATGATACAGAAGAAGGACAAGGATATGAAGCTTTATTTGAAGTACTTCAAGGTATTCCAACTTGTATGATGTACCATGATGCAAACTCTAAAGTAGGAATAGGGAACCACACTTTAGAAGTAGTTGGCCATGATGGAGGAGTTAAGTGGGTTATTGCAGGGATAGATTCTGGTAACTATAATCCATTGCCTCATATGGAAGGCTATGCTTATGTCCAAAAGCCACAAATTGAATGGTACCAAGATGTGATGAGGAAGTATGAAGCTCAAAATCCAGATTTTGCGTCACTTGTATTTATGCATATTCCACTTCCTGAATATCATGAAGTTTGGGCAATGGAAACATGTTATGGCATGAAACGAGAAGGTATTTGTAGTCCAAAGATTAACTCAGGATTTTTTGCAGCAATGCAAGAAGTAGGCCATACAAAAGGTGTATTTGTAGGACATGACCATATTAATGATTTCTACGGTGAAATGTACGGTATTACATTGGGGTATGGTAGAGCAACAGGGTATAACACATATGGACAAGAAGATTTCTTACGAGGTGCAAGAATCTTTATCTTGGATGAAAATAATACCGAAAGCTTTGAAACCTATGTAAGATTATCAGATGGTACTGTTATAGATAATCCATCTATGCATTTACCAGAAAGAGTAAGGGATGATAATTAATGAAGTTTGTAACCTTTAATATACGTTGTGATTATAATCAAGACGACAATAATAGCTTTTGCTATAGAAAACCTTATATCTTAGGAAAACTAAAAAATGAAAGTCCTGATATTATTTGTTTTCAAGAAGTACTTCCACATGTAGCAACATGGTTAAAAGAAAACTTAACAGATTACTATGTATTGGGGTGTGGAAGAGATGAAAATTTAGAAGATGAACAAACCACTATTGCATTTTAAAAAATGCAATATCAAATGATAAGTATGAATACATTTTGGCTATCTGAAGCACCACAAGTTCCAGGATCACGTTATGAAAAGCAAAGTATGTGTCCTAGGACGTGTACTGAAATGGTACTTCAGGATATAGAGACGAAAGAGATACTACGTGTGTTTAATACGCATCTTGATCATGAAGGAAGTGAAGCGCGTGTATTAGGGATGACACAAATCTTAACCTATATACAACAAATTACTCTATTTAAAGATGCAACGATTATCTTAACAGGAGACTTTAACGCCTACTCAAGTGATCTAGAAGTAACCATGATTAGTGAAGTAGGTAAATTGGTAGATTTGACCTCGGATTTAGAAGGGACATATCATGATTTTGGTAGAGTAAAAGAAAATGAAAAGATAGATTATATCTTTTCATCACCTCATGTCGTGTGTGAGGAAAAGGGACTTTGGACAGATGAGTACAATGGTGTATTTTTATCAGATCATTATCCGGTGTTCGTAGAAATGACCACTAAATAAAGAAGTTTTGTACATTGTTCAAAAAGCTTAAAAATTTTATCATAAAGGTAGATTAAAACACATCGACACGAAGGAGGAGTTACATGAGTAGTGTTATTGCTGCAAAAGCTGAATGTAAGACAGAGCAGGCAAAACCAAAATGGAAAAAGGTCTTGAAGTATTGGCCACTTTATTTAATGTTATTGCCTGCTATTATTTACTTCATCTTACTTTGCTACGTACCAATGACAGGTATTGTGTTAGCATTTAAGGATTATTCCTTTAGAGAAGGTATATGGGGAAGCCCTTGGGTAGGACTTAGATATTTTAAAACCTTCTTTAGTAGTTATGATTGTGTCAGACTACTTCGTAACACATTAACGGTTGGTCTTATCAAATGTATTTTAGAATTCCCGTTTGCTATTTTTCTTGCATTGATGTTAAACGAAATTCGCAATTTGAAATTCAAAAAGACAGTGCAAACTATAACTTACTTACCACACTTTTTATCATCAGTAATTATTGTAACAATGATGCAAAGAGTGCTCGCTCCAAATACTGGGGTACTAAACCAAATTATTGGTTCAATGGGAGGAGACCCTAGCACATTCTTCCTAATGGAAGCTAAATACTTCTTCCAAATTCTATTCTCTATGGACTTATGGAGAAACATTGGTTGGGATTCCATCATTTACTTAGCTGCAATTAGCTCTGTAGATACAGCTCTTTATGAGGCAGCAGAAATGGATGGTTGTTCAAAACTTAAGAAAATCTGGCATATTACATTGCCAAGTATTAGAGGAACAATTGGTCTACTCTTTATTATGGGTGTAGGTGGTCTTCTTTCTTCTGGATTTGAACAAATTTATTTATTAAGAACTCCAGGTAATATGGCATTAGCAGATACGCTAGATACTTTCGTTGTACGTATTGGTCTAGCAGGCGGACAGTTTGGATATGCAACAGCAATTGGTTTAATTCAAGGTGTTGTAGGTTTAATACTTGTTATTATTTGTAATAAGTTATCCAAAAAATTCACTGAAGTAGGACTATGGTAAATAAATAAGAGGAGGTAATAAGATGAAAGGGAAAGTTTTTAAATCAATCGTAGCAACAACAATGGCAACAACGATGTTAATGGGAAGTTTAACAGGTTGTGCACAAAGTAGTGGTGGTAGCAGTAACGGTACGAGTACAGATACGAGTGTAGACACAAGTGACAAACCAGATACTTGGATTGCAGACCGTACAATTGTAGTTCAAGCTTATGTAGATGATATTGGTTATTCACTACCAAATAATTTAAGTGATACACCTGTTGGAAAAGAAATTAAAAGACTTACAGGGATTGATGTAGAGATTCAATATACACCAGGTGATAACGATGCAGCAGTTCTTGCTTCTCATCTTGCATCAGGTAGTATTCCAGATGTAGTTGTTACGTACTTAAATGATTCATCAAGACCAGAATTTTCATTATTACATAAAGCAGCAAAAGAGGGGATGTTTGCTGATGTAACAGAGTATATGAAAAACTCAAAAGTATATAAGAAGTATTTAGAAGAAGGCTATCTTCCAAATGATGCTTATAAAAATATTACTTTTAGAGATGACTTAGACGGTGCATACATCATGCAACTTTCTATTCCAGCAGTGGATAGAACACTAGAATTCAATCCACAAGAAGAATATGTAGGTGGAATGTACATCCAAAAAGATATTGTAGATACACTTGGTATTAATCCAAGTGAAATTAGAACACAAGAGCAATTCTATCAATTATTAGTAGATATTAAAAATGGTGGTTTTACAGACGATCATGGTCAACCAGTTTATCCATTAGGACCTAAATACTGGGGTGGTTCAAAAGATACTTTAGATTATATTGTTCGTGGTTATGACTGGGGAGTAAGTGATGGTTATAACATGGATACAGATGGAACAATCAAACATGAAGTTGAAACAGATTATGTTTATAAGAAAATTGACTTTGTAAGACAATTATTAGCTGAAAATTTAATTAATCCAGAGTTCTTTACAATGGATGGAACACGTGCAGCTGAAGTATCAGAAACACACAACTCAGCTATTATTGCAGACGTACATAACTACAAAGAGATTGTATATCAAACAGGTGACTGGGTACCACTAGGACCTTTAGATGACTACACGGGAGATAATGCAAGAACTGTTCGTGGTAAAACAGGTTATGGTGCTTGGGCTATCTCAGCAGATTCAAAAAATCCAGAAGAAATCTTTGCATTCTTTGATTTCTTATCAACTCCACAAGGTAAAATGTTAGGAAACTACGGAGTTGAAGGTGTTCATTATGATTTAGTAGATGGTAAACCAGTGGTTAAAGAAGAAGTATTAGAACATTTAAATAATGGTGATTCAGAATGGTTAATTAACAATGTAGGTGCATCATTTGGTGGATCTGGTGTAGTATTCTGGGAATATGTTATGACAGACCTTGATTGGCTTGAAGAATGTGGAGAAAGTCGTCCAGGCGCATCTGCAGGAACAGGCTTTGAAGGCGCAATTCAAATTGCGACAGATTACCCATACAAGAAAAAACTTGTACCAGGATTAAAAGCAACAGCTTACCTTTCATCAGAAGGTTTAGAAGAAGTAAAAGCACAAATGTCATTACTTGACTATAGAGAAATGCTTGTTCAAGCAATGTATGCACCAAATGAAAAAGAAGTACAAAACATTGTAGAAGGTTTCCGTACACAACTTCAAAAAGCTGGTTTAGAAGAATTTAGAGATTACTTAACAGAAACTTATACAGAAGATAAAGAAAGCATCAATTTCTATCCAGTGAATTAATCATTATGCCTCTACTACTTCGGTAGTGGAGGCATAATAAAAAAGAAAGGATATAGGAGTACATGGAAAAAGTGAAAAAGGTAAAGAAAACAAAAATTAAAGAAAATTTAGGTGACAGACTTATTCAGGCATTTATATATTTTGTTGTTATCGCACTATGCTTAGCAATCATAGTTCCTTGCATTAATGTATTAGCCTTATCCTTTAATGATGGAGCTGATGCAGCAAAAGGTGGTATTTATTTCTGGCCTCGTGTATTTACTTTAGATAACTATAAAGAAGTATTTGCAGATGGCAAAATTATGAAAGCATACAGTATTACAATTGGAAGGACAGTAATAGGAACATCATTAAGTTTAATTGTTACATCACTTGCAGCCTTTGCACTTAAAGAAAAGGATTTGCCAGGTAGAAAACTTATAACAATGATGATTACATTCACTATGTTATTTAGTGGTGGTATGATTCCAACTTATATTCAATACAAAAATTTAGGATTATTAAACTCTTTCTGGGTATATGTTATCCCAGGAATGGTAGGTGTAACAAATCTATTAATGGTTAGAACATTCTTTGAATCTATTCCAGATAGCTTAGAGGAATCAGCTAAGTTAGATGGGTGTGGTTATTTTAAAACTTATACTCAAATAATCTTACCACTGAGTAAGCCTGTTATTGCAGTAGTAGGACTATATACAGCAGTAGGACATTGGAATGATTGGTTCTCAGGTGCATTTTACATGAATTCTAGTAAATTATGGCCAGTACAAACAGTACTTCAACAAATGTTATCAAGAGCAATGGCTTCTTCACAAGAAGTTACAACAGCATCACAAGCAATTGCACAAGCTAATAGTGCTGTAACATCAGACTCATTAAAGATGGCTGCAGTTATTGTTACAACAGTTCCAATCCTTTGTGTGTATCCTTTCGTACAAAAATATTTTGCTAAAGGTGCTATGATTGGAGCAGTAAAAGGATAAGAAGTGGTAAATAACTTAAACATGAAAATAAGTGGGGCGTTGCACTAAGCCAAGTTAGCGCAGCGCTCCTTTTTGATAGAGGAGAATGAAAATGAAAAAATGGGATGTATATGTCTATGGTGATATTAATATTGATCTTGTAATTCCAGGTGTAGAGAAGTTTCCTTTACCAGGGCAAGAGGATGTTGTAGATATAATGAATACCTATGTGGGTGGTGGCGCTGCAGTCTTTACATTAGGCATTGGAAAGTTAGGATTAAATCCTGTATTTCAAGGAACTATTGGAGATGACTGCTATGGTAAGTTTATACGTGATGAGTTTCGCATAAAAAATGTAGATGATACTTTACTTGCTACAAGCAGTATGAATAAAACAGGTATCTCAATTAGCTTTACTAATGAAAAAGATCGTTCTTTCCTTACCTATAGAGGGACTAATGATGAGATAGACTTATCCAAGATAGATCTTGAAGGTGTAGGACAATCTAGACATATTCATGTAACAGGGTATGCAGGCACTAAAAATCATCATCAGTACTTAGAACTTCTTAGAAGAGTAAAAGATATGAATGAAGTTACTGTATCTTTTGATTTAGGATGGGATGATGCTGGAGAATGGTATCAAGGTATTTATGAACTCTTCCCTTACATAGATGTACTCTTTATGAATGAGACAGAAGCTATCCACTATAGTCGTAAACAAACAGCTATAGATGCTGCTCTAGATTTCTCACAAACATGTTCTTTAGTAGTGATTAAATTAGGGAAGAAAGGTTCGATGGCAATAAAGAATGGGAAAATTTATGAAGCTTGTGCCTATACAGTGAAGGCTGTAGATACAACTGGAGCTGGAGATTCCTTTAATGCAGGATTCGTATATGGATTTTTAAAGGGTAAGAGTGTAGAAGAAAGCCTTAAATGCGGTAATGGATGTGGTGCATTATCTGTAACACAATTAGGTGGTAATACAGGTTTCCCACAAGAACATGAGCTATTAGAATTCATTTCAAAACAAGAAAGGTAGGAGATATCATGAAAATAGCAGTTATTGGAGGCGCAGGTGTTCGTACCGTTATATTTGTTAATGGATTATTAGATCGTTATAAAGCTTTAAACATTAATAAAGTTGTTCTTTTTGATATAGACGGAGAGAAATTGGAGATCATAGGTAAGCTTTGCAAACATGTTGTAGAACGTAGAAATGAAACGTTACAAGTAGAAGTTGCATATGAAGCAGTAGAAGCGATTACCGGAGCGGATTATATTGTTACAACACTTCGCGTAGGTGGGGACCACTCAAGAGTTGTAGATGAAACCATTGCATTAGAAACAGGAGTGATTGGTCAAGAGACAACAGGTGTAGGTGGATTCTCTATGGCAGTACGTACAATTCCTGTACTTATAGAATACTGTGAACTCATTAAAGAGCACGCACCAAATGCTTGGATTTTCAACTTTAGTAATCCTTCAGGTCTTGTGACACAAGCACTAAGAAGTAAGGGATATGACAAAATTATAGGGATTTGCGATGCACCAAGTAGTACTAAGTTCCGTATGGCACATGCCCTAGATGTAGCAGAAAAAGATTTATATGTGGAATTCTTTGGACTTAATCATCTTTCTTGGATTAGTAGTGTGAAACGATATGAAGAGGAGATGCTACCTACATTATTAAATGACGATGCTTTCTTAAATGGCATTCAGGAGTTTTCTATGTTTGATCCAGATCTACTTAGACAAATTGGATTCTTACCAAATGAGTATCTTTATTACTACTATCATAGAGAAAAAGCATTAGAAAACATTCTTAAATCAGGTGCTACACGTGGTAAGACAATCGAAGCTGTAAATATACAAATGATGGAAGAACTCAAACGTATTAATATAGATGAACAACCAGAAGAAGCACTTCAAATCTTCCTTTACTACATGGAAGTAAGAGAACGTTCTTATATGAGTATTGAAACAGGAAGTAACAAAAAAGCAGAGATAGAAAGAGGTAATTTACAAGTTCCAGATGGTATAGGTTATGCTGGTGTGATGCTAGATTGTATTGAAGGTTTACAAAGTGAAGAAGGTAGATATCTTGTACTTTCTGTACAAAACCAAGGATGTATGGCAGGCTTAGCACCGGAAGATGTGGTTGAAGTAACTTGTAACGTTTCTAAAGAAGGCATCCATCCAGTAGCAGTTGGTGAAGTACCAGAGTACTGCAATGTCCTTATTCATGCTATTAAGTTATACGAAAAACTAACAGTAGAAGCAATTTTTACAAAATCTAAAGAAAAAGCAATACAAGCATTAACATTACATCCACTTATTAATTCATACTCACTTGCAAAAGTACTTGTAGAAAAATACGATCAAGCTTATGGTGGGCTTTTTAATTAAAGTAAACTTAAAGGAGAATACATATGCCATTTGACTTTCATAATAAAGGACGCATTAACAATTTAATCGAAGAACTTCAAGAACTTAGATATAGAAATCTCCATGATATTGCTTCATTTAATTGGTATACAGATGATGGGACAGTAGGTAATCGTATGCCACAAGGAGAACCAGTAACAGTAACACCTGGATTTAGATGGAAAGGCTGGGATCAATATAACTGGTTATGTACAAAAATTAGTATCCCAGAGACACTCAAAGATGAAGAAGTGATAGGGCTATTTGATTTTGGTGTACCTGTTGGAACAGGAAATAACAGTCACTTTGAAAGTTTACTTTATTTAAATGGTAAACCTTATCAAGGAGTAGATGGTAATCATAAAGAAATCTTCCTAGAAGTAGGTGAAAACGGATTAGAGTTAGATCTTAAGTTCCGAGTATGGTCAGGGCTAAGTGGAGGTGGCGTACCTCATGATATGGCTATGGAAATTGTACGTGCACAGTTTGGTGTACTGGACCATCCTACAGATGATCTTTATTTCTTAGCACGTAGCGTATTAGAAACTCATGCACTACTAGACGATAACAATGAATACAAACAATGGTTATTAAGTGAGCTTGTTCAAACTTTTAAATTAGTAAATTACTTAGAACCAAAGTCAGAAGCATTCTATGCGAGTACAAAAAAAGCTTACGAATATTTAAGTAGTAAAATGGATGGACGCGGCAAGCCAAATGTAAGTGTGAGTATGTTAGGACATACGCATATTGATGTAGCTTGGCTATGGAGACTACGCCATACAAGAGAAAAGGCAGCAAGATCTTTCTCAACAGTGAATCGTTTAATGGACAAATATGATCATTATAGCTTTTTACAGTCACAAGCTCAGCTTTATGAATATATGAAAAATGATTATCCGGATATCTATGAACATATTAAAAAACGTGTAGCAGAAGGCAGATGGGAACCATCAGGCGCTATGTGGGTAGAGTGTGATTGTAATGTTGTATCAGGAGAATCACTTGTAAGGCAGATCTTAGTAGGCAAGAATTTCTTCAAAGATGAGTTTAATTATGAGAGTGAATTCCTATGGCTACCTGATGTATTTGGTTACTCATGGGCTATGCCACAGATTCTTAAGAAATCTGGTGTCAATACATTCATGACAACTAAAATCAGCTGGAATGATATGAATAAGATGCCATATGATACCTTTACCTGGAGAGGGATGGATGGTAGTGAAGTGACAGCACATTTTATCACAACAACAGATGAAGGCGATAGCTATTACACTTACAATGGAGATTCTAGACCTTATGCTGTAAAGGGCGTGTGGGATAACTATAGTAATAAAGATACCAACAATGACCTCATTATTTCTTATGGATATGGTGACGGAGGCGGTGGCCCAAATAGAGATATGATTAAAACAATCTCTACACTTAACCAGATTCCTGGTATTCCAAGTGTCAAAGTGGAAACAGCTACAGATTATTTTAGAAGACTTAATGACACAATTACCAACAATGAAATGAATGGCTATCTTCCAACATGGGATGGAGAACTCTACTTAGAATTCCATCGTGGAACTTATACTTCACAAGGCTATAACAAACGTATGAATCGTAAATTAGAGAACTTCTTGCGTGATACAGAAATTATGAGTGTGCTTGCACATCAGCTTGAAGGAGTTTCTTATAATAAAGAAGATTTATTAAAAGCATGGAAGATTGTACTTTGTCATCAATTCCATGATATTTTACCAGGTTCATCAATTAAAGAAGTTTATGATGATAGCCGTCTTGAGTATGCACAAGCAAAGGCGCTACTGGATAATGTAATGGAACAAGTTAAAGTAAGTTTAATGACAGAAGAAGAAGGAACTTACACTGTATTTAATAATAGTAACTGGACAAGAGATAGCTACATTACAGTAGAAGGTGCGCAAGAAGGAGATACTTTTATAAATGAAGAGGGCAATCTCTTAAAGAGTGCAGTAGAGGGTAGTGTGGCAACAGTCCTTATAAAAGGTATGAAACCATTTGCCTTTACTACAATTAAAAAGGTAAGTAACTGTGATACAGTATTCCCATTAAAACTTAATACACAAGAAGTAGAGACACCTTATTACCGTATTAGCTGGAATGAAGCAGGGCAGCTTATAAGTATCTATGACAAAGAAGCTAAGCGTGAGGTCTTGCCAGTAGGTGCAAAAGGAAATGTCCTTCAAGTATTTGAAGATAAACCTCGTTGTTTTGATGCTTGGGAGTTAGAAGCAACTATTGATCTTAAGATGGAAGAGGTAACCCACTTAAAAGCAGTAGAAGTTAGACAAAATGAACTAGGTATCTTTGTAGACTTTACATGGACTTACCATAAGTCAGAGATTAGACAAACTATGTGCCTCTATTTTGATAAGAAACGTATTGATTTCAAAACAGAAGTGGATTGGCAAGAACGTCAGCGCTTTGTGAAAGCTGCATTCCCTATTGATGTACGTGCAGTAGATGCAAGATTTGATATCCAATACGGTAATATTAGACGACCTATTACAAGAAACAATAGCTGGGAAGCTGCTAAGTTTGAAGTCATTGCACATAAATGGATCGACTTATCAGAAACAGGTTATGGTGTAGCCCTTCTTAATGATTGTAAATATGGTCATGACATTAAAGAAAATGTGATGCGTATATCTCTTATTAAGTCAGCAATAGATCCAGATTATAGTGCTGATTTAGGCAATCATACTTTTACCTATGCGATTTTACCTCATAGCACTGAATGGTATGAGGCAGATATTGAGCAAGAAGCTTTTGATTTAAATAACCCATTAACTGCATTAGAAGGTACATGCAAGCTTATAGATAGATCACTCTTTGCATTTGATCAAGAAAATATTGAAGTAGACTGTATTAAACTTGCTGAAAGAGGAAATCAAATCATCTTACGTTTCCATGAGTTTATGGGAAGGCGTACAAAAGTGAATGTACAAAGTGGATTAGAAATCGCAAGCTGGCAAGAATGCAACTTAATGGAAGAGGTAATAGGAGAAGCAAAAACTTCCCATATTGCAGTAGAAGTCACACCTTATGAAATCAAAACAATATTGATTAACGTAAAATAAATTAAAGGAGGAAGTAAAAGATGCAGATCCACCAAAGTACAGCAATAACTTATAATCAAGAAACGGAATATATTGTGATACCGTATTTAAAAGAAGAGGGGATCAAAAAGGAGTGGCTACAACTTTTACTTCCAACTTTAAAAGAGGATTTTCCTATAGAAGCCTTTATAGAAGAACAAAGTAAGCCTGTAATCTATATGAATCAAACATGGGTTCAACTAGAGTTTCTACCTATTATAAGAGAACAGGTTAATCCGGTTGAAGATGTTAGAAATATATTTAGCCAGTTTGGAAAAGGAAATAATCAAGACTGTCAAATCCTATTAGAACATTTACATATTGAAGGCATCTTACAGAGTGAAATGGTTCAGATAGTTATAGGAGCTTTGTATGAAGGAGCTTACCGGTTTAATAAAGAACACCTAACAAAGGTAACTGATGAAAATATTTTTGCATTAAGAGAGCAACTAACAGATGAAAAATCAAATTTAACAATCACACTTATAATGAATGCAGATTATAATGAAGCAATTCAAAAAGGTGTGATATATGGTAAAGCTATTAATCGTGCAAGAACAATTGCAAATATACCAAATAACTATCTACATGTTAAGGAATTTAGTGCTTATGCTAAGCAGCTTGCTACACACTATGGCCTAGAGTGTGAAGTACTAGGTAATGAAGCATTACATGCATTAAATTGTGGAGGTATTTTATCTGTTAATGCAGGAAGTGATAAAGAAGCCAATTTAGTAGTTCTTAAGTACCGAGGTTCTAAGGAGAAAGAACTTAATGCACTTATCGGAAAAGGTGTTATGTTTGATGCTGGAGGTTACCATCTTAAATCGTTAGATGGCATGGAGGGCATGAAGTATGATATGTGTGGTGCAGCCAATGTGCTGGCAGTCATTGAAATACTGGCAGCATTAAAGTGCGAAACCAATCTCTTAGTTGTTATACCAGCGGTTGAAAATGTCATTAGCCCAGCAGCCACTAAGATGGGCGATGTAATTACAACCATGTCTGGTAAGACGGTAGAAATTTGGAATACAGATGCTGAAGGTAGGCTTATTTTATGTGATGCACTGACTTATGCTATTAGGCAAAGGGCAACCAAGCTTATAGATTTAGCAACATTAACGTATTCTTGCCAAGGTGCATTGGGAACAGAAATTTCTGGAGTATTCTCAAACAATGAAACCTTCTATCAAGAATTCCTTACCTATGCCAATAAGGTAGGAGAAAAAGTGTGGAGGCTTCCACTAGATACCATTTATCATAAGTTACTTAAAAATACTAAGACAGCAGACCTTATCAATTATGCACCTGGATATGCAGCGGGGGCGAGTGTGGCTGCTTGCTTCTTAGAAGAATTCATAGAAGAGAGATTACCTTGGATTCACCTAGATGTAGTGGGAACAGCAGTATGTAGAAGTGATAGCAATACGAAAGAAAAAGGGGCCACAGGTGTACTAGCAAGTACAATAGCTTCTTACTTGGAACATACAAGTAAGTAAAGTTTGAGAGGTTGCTAGATAGTGAGATTTTATAGTTTTAGAATAGAGTGAGATAATATTTAGAATAAGTTAGGGAGGACAGCATGAAAAACTATACATTTGATACAACAATTTCAAAGGAAGTATTAGAGAATTATTTATCACGTTCTGTATCTGCAGCATTTTTTATTCATACCAAAACATTAGAAGATGACCTTAGAGCACTTAAAAATATGGGTGTGAAGTTTGTTGGGCGTGCTTCAGGTATATGGGAGCCAGATGAATGTGATGAGGAACACTTTGCAAAGTCTAAGTACTTAGCTGATCGTGTACATGAAGTAGATCCGGAGATTATTTTACAAGCTTGTATTTTTGAAGCAGTTTATTTTTACGAAGATCGCTTTAAAGTACCGGCTTATGTATTTGAAGCTTTTGGATTACCAGTAGAAGATAGAGGATTTAGAGTAGCTGATATGCTTTTCCCAGAGAAGCCAAATGGGTTTATTTGGGGAGATGAAGGTGGGATTCCAGATCTTAATCGCTTAGAGGCAAGAATGTGGTTCTATTATCGTGCAACACGTTATATAGATGCAGGTTATGAAGCACTACATATGGGACAAATTCACCTTTATACAGCAAATGATCGTGGCATGAAGAAGATGCAAGAATTAATGCAAATGATTCGTGACTATGCAAAGCTTCATGGGCGACGTCATTTAGTACTGATGGATGCCCATAGCCATGGCATTAGTATAAATGGCAAACTCTTATTAGATTACAATGCTATGCCATTTACAAGAGTACCTTTACTTGATAGAGAAGGTGAGAAACTGGTAATGGTACGTGAAGGCTTTAGTGAAGGTGGGGAAAACCCAAATGGTTGGTCAGCAGATGCTATGCCATTTTTAATGGAATATGATAACTGGGGCGGTAAGGTTGTAGATAATTTTGATGACTACACTTATGAGGAAAGAGCATGGAAAGATTGGTGGGGGTATGATCAGATTGGTTGGTTTGCAAACCAAGATGAAAAAGGACAAAGCCATTTCCTAGAGTATACCTATAAATGGACAGCTATTAATAATCCTAACGCATACTTCGAAGTACCATTTAGAAGAACACTAAATCGTGCGGCAGTTAAAATGCAACGCGCTGATAATGGTGAATGGGATACTCAAGATTATTATCAAATCAATACGAAGAGCGAAGCTTGCCCAATGGGATTTGGTCAAGAAGAGACAGTTAAGAAACTGTGGGAAACTAGTGATGAGCTAAGAAAGCAAGCAGCTAATCCATCAGATCTTATTCACTATGGATGCCATGAAGTCTATGATGAAGAAACAGGTATGAAACTTCCTGAGAAGGTAGTGGTTTATGGTAGTTTTCAACCACATGTAGGTGCAGTACAGAATGATTCAAATAGTGAAGTGACACGTATGTATTATATAGGGGACAATACTTATACACTTTCTGTAGTGATGCCATTTGCAGGTGAGTTCGATTATGCTGTTTCAACTTATGGAACGTTGTCAGCAACGTATTGTTATGATACCTATCCAAGAAGTGGTTCATCAAATAAAGGGACTTTCAAAATAGAAAAAGATAATACAGTGGTGAGGTTCCGCTATAAGTTTATGGAGCATGTAGTGACAGTTGAGCTATTTGAGGATTAAAACAGAAAGAAGGAAGAGGGATGGTAGGCATCTTGGCGTATTTAGAAGAATTTAATTATGCTTCTATATTATTACGACTCAGTTTAGCTGTTATTCTAGGTGGAATAGTAGGTGCAGAAAGAGCTACTAAAAGGCAGACAGCAGGTATACGTACCTTTGCTGTAGTTTGTTTAGGTGCTGCAATGGCTATGGTAACCAATGAGTATTTATGTGTACGTAGCGGAGATACAATAGATGCATCTCGTATGGCAGCACAAGTTATTAGTGGTGTAGGTTTCCTAGGGGTAGGAACAATTATTGTAACAGGTAAGAACCAAGTCAAGGGACTTACAACAGCAGCAAGTCTTTGGACTGTAGCAACATTAGGACTTGCAATTGGAGCAGGATTTATTTATGGGGCATGTGTAGGCTTTATCCTTATTATGGTTGCAGTTAAAGTACTAGAAAAAGCTAGTAGATATCAAGAAAAACATAATAGAGTTCTTGAAATATATATGGAATTAAGTCCGGAAGGTGGAATGACTGAGGTCATGGAATATATTAAGTCTAAAGAGTTTGTTATTCGCTCTATGCATCGGGATGGCCAAAATACATTTAAAAGTGAAGATGTAGCAGTAACAATGGAACTAGACTTAGGTACAAAAAAGGATCATAATAGTATTCTAGTGGAACTAGAACATATAAAAGGATTAGACTACATAGAAGAGATCCGCTAATCTAATTTACGTAGAGGAGAATAGATGATGTACTTAGCAGATTATCATATGCATTCCAAATACTCTTTTGATGGACATGAAGAAATACATGTCCTTTGTGAAGAAGCAATCCGAAAAGGACTTAAGGAGATTGCGATTACAGATCATTATGATATGTTCCAAGATAAGAAGTATAGTAGGGAGTTGGATCTTGTAAATTTGTATAAAGATATTGCAAGAGCTAAAGAAACTTATAAGGATAAGCTTATTGTAAGGGCGGGGATAGAAGTTGGTCAGCCTCAAGCTTCGCCAGATGAATATAGAAACTTCCTAGCAAATTATGAATTGGATTTTATTATAGGTTCTGTACATAACTTAGAAGATGCCTTAGATGTAGGAGAGTATGATTTTTCTAAGATGGATATCTGTAAGGTATATGAACACTATTTAGATTATTTAATAGAACTGGCTACCTCTTATGATTTTGATGTCATGGGGCATATTACGTATCCTATGCGTTATGCCTATAACCAATTGGGAAGTTACCCAGATATGAATCTTTTTAAAGAGCGAGTGGAAGCACTTTATAAACTATTGATTCATAGAGGAAAAGGTATAGAGGTCAATGCATCAGGATTTTTTCAACCTATGAAAAGGTCTATGCCTGATTTGGAACTTGTTAAGTTGTACAAAGAATGTGGTGGAGAAATTATTACAATAGGATGTGATGGACATTACTTACAACATATTGGATGTGCAGTTAAAGAAGGATTAGAAGTTATCAAGATAGCAGGTTTTAAAACAATTACAACATTTGAAAAGAGAAAGCCTATCTTCAAGGATATAGAATAAATCTAATGATTTCTAAAGCTCAGAGGGAGTTGAAACAAGCTGAACTTTAGAAATTTATTTATATTAAACAAATAAATGAGGTCTAAAATGAAAGAGAAAATAGCAGAACATAAAAGATATATAGCTTTTATAGGTTTTGGATTATGTATGATTGTTCTGGGTGCAAGTGATAGTCTAAGAGGTATTTTTTCAGCTGTATTTCAAAACCATTTTAGTTTATCTACAACAGAACTATCTCTTATTGTCACAGTAAGTTATTTAGGCAATTTAGTTTTCTTATTATGTGGTGGCAATTTGCTCGATCACTTCAATAAGAAAAAGGTCTTTTTGATGACACTAGGCGTATGGATGATAGGTGCACTACTTTTTGTAACAAGTGAGAGCTACCCTTTACTGTTAGTAGGAATGTTCTTATGTATGGGTACATCTACGTTGATGAATACAACGATTAATATTTTAGTACCTGTTATTTTTGCTGCATCACCAGGGCTTATTGTAAATATCCTTTTCTTTGTTCAAGGAATAGGAACAAGTGGCGCACAAAATATAGTCGGTCGAGCAGCAGTTGATATTGTAAACTGGAAGCTAGTAAATGGTGTATTACTAGGTGGGGCGCTAGTGAGTATGCTTATTCTCTTTTTCTTTAATATGCCTCAGGTTACTCAAAAAGAAAAAGAGTCCATCTCTTATAAGAGCATTTTAAAAAATCCAGCTTTTATCTATTGTATTTTAATTTTTGGTTTTTACTTTATTGCAGAACACGGTATACTTAATTGGTTTTTACTTTATGGCATTAATGGTTTAGGGATTCAAACAAACCAGGCAGCGGTATTACTTTCTATTTTCTTTGGCGGTATAACGGTAGGAAGACTAATTTTCGCACCTGTTGTACAGAAGTTAGGTGTAGAAAGAAGTATTATAATCTTTGGTGGAATAGCCACTATTCTATATGGGATAGGTATAGTAGGAGGAAGTTCTACAGTCGTTGTATTAAGTAGTGCAGGCTTAGCTTTTTCTATTTTATATCCAACCCTTGTATTAATGCTTCAAAATTACTATGAAAAAGAATGCATTGCATCTGCAACGGGTATGATTATTAGTATTGCCACATTATTTGATATAGGATTTAATCTAGTATTTGGAAAAGTAGTAGACTTAATAGGCATGCGCTTAGCCTTTTTCATCTTATTAGGTAGCATGATTATGTTCTTTATTTGCCTGATGCTATTTTGGAAACGTGCGAAACAATATAAGCAAATAGAACCAGAGCAAGCTATGAAGATTTAAAATAACAAAATAAGATAATTATAGAGCAAAGCTCCCTC
The DNA here is from genome assembly GCF_027857615.1 of Holtiella tumoricola. NCBI lineage: Bacteria > Bacillati > Bacillota > Clostridia > Lachnospirales > Cellulosilyticaceae > Holtiella > Holtiella tumoricola. The sequence continues at coordinate 21,559 of NZ_JAQIFT010000046.1, read as the reverse complement.
TTAAAACGCCTTAATAGGCATAAGAAGGAGCTTTTTGTGTATTCAGCTTTTGTTCAGCTAAGGAAGATATACTTAATAACAGTCAAACTGAAATGATAAAGGAGAATGAAGGATGCTGTTTTCAAGTATTATCTTTTTATTTATTTGCTTACCTTGTATTTTATTAATTTATTATGGATTATGTGGTACAAGAAAATGGAAAAATTACTTTCTACTGTGTGTGAGTCTTGGATTCTATGCATGGGGAGAGCCTAAATATATCGTATTACTTTTAGTATGTATCTTAGGGAACTATGTATTTGGAAGGTTTGCAGAAAGCTTGCCAAAAGGAAGCCGTAAGGTACAGATCATGATTGTAGCTATGTTGGTCTTTAATCTAGGTATTTTAGGTATTTTTAAATACTTAGGATTTGCTGTAGCGACTTGCAATAGTGTACTCCAAGTAGATTGGAATGTACCTAATGTAATCTTACCAATAGGTATATCGTTCTTTACATTCCAAGGTATATCTTATGTTATGGATATTTATAGAGGTAAAGGGAGAGCACTTAAAAATGTATTAGATGTGGGACTTTATATCGCTTTATTCCCTCAACTTATAGCAGGGCCTATTGTACGTTATGAGACAGTAGCAGAGGAGTTAAGAGAAAGGAGAGAGAACGTAGAGGACTTTGCAGAAGGGGTTATAAGATTTGCAGAAGGGTTAGGTAAAAAGGTTATTTTAGCTAATAACTTTGCATTAGTGGCAGATAAAGCTTTTGGATTACCAGATGGGCAGTTATCAGTAGTATTTGCATGGTTAGGCGCAATAAGCTATATGCTTCAAGTATACTTTGATTTTAGTGGTTATTCAGATATGGCTATAGGACTTGGAAGGATGTTTGGGTTCCATTTTTGTGAGAACTTTAGAGGACCTTATACAGCAAAGACCATCTCTGAGTTTTGGAGAAGATGGCATATTTCTTTAGGCTCATGGTTTAGAGATTATGTATATATTCCTTTAGGGGGGAGTCGTGTAGCGAAGAAGAATCGCCTTATATGTAATTTATTGATTGTATGGGGATTAACAGGTATATGGCATGGTGCGAACTGGACATTTATTGTATGGGGACTTTATTTTGGTTTACTTATAATGACAGAGAAGGTTGGAGGATTAGAAAAGAAATTAACCAAGTTACCATTTGTAGGACATATTTATACCCTCTTACTTGTGTTAATCGGATGGGTATTCTTTAGAGCAGACTCCTTAATACAAGCGATACAGTACTTAAAAGTGATGTTTGGATTCGAACAAGTGACCTTCTTAGGAAGTTTAGCAAACTTATATCTACAAGAGAACTTTATATTGCTTATTATAGGTGCTATTTGTTGCTTACCTCTTAAAGAATGGGTAGATCGATATCAATTAACAGAACATACAAGTTTACAGGTTATTTATAGAGTAGGATTAAGTATCGTAACAGTCATTGCAGTAGCTTATCTCGTTAAAGGGAACTACAATCCTTTCATCTATTTCAATTTTTAATATTAAACCGTTGTACAAAAATAAAGCAAATGCTTAGAAATAGGTAAGAACTTAAGAGTAGACTATTGGATTAAAAGAAATTCAGGAGGGAGATAGCAGAATGAAAAAAATACAGTATTGGACGATTATTTTATTTTGTATAGCACTTTTATTAGGAGGGGGTATGACTGTTCTTAAAAATGGTAAGACAATTGCTGCCTCAGTGATATATTCTATTAAAGATCAATATACGTCCAATCCTTCTGGGGAAAGTCTTGTCAGTGGGTTTACAGAGGGGATGGAAGAGGGCGTAACAGATAACTTTTGGTTGAAAGAACTTTATGTTGATCTTTATGGATTAATAGAGAGATTATTAGGTAGGGATTATATTAGGGATGCTAATCCATCCAATGTAGTTGTGAAAGATCAAGATGAGAATTTACATTTTATTACGTTCCCATTTGATTATGAACAATCTTTAAATGGGTTAGTAGAGATAAATAAAGCACTAAAACAAGAGGGAATACCACTACTTTTCGTACAAACACCTCTTAAGGTTATAGAAGACTATACAACATTACCACCATCAGTAGTGGATTACTCTAAGAAAAATACAGATGAATTTTTAAGTAAGCTTGAAGAAAATGATATAGACTTTATAGATTTGCGTGAGAATGTTAAAGAGGATGGTTTAGACTTATCGACTTTATTCTTTAAGACGGATCACCATTGGAGAACAGAGACAGCTTTTTGGGCAACCGATAAAGTTACTCAGATATTAAATGAAAGATATAGCTTAGATTTAAATCAAGATGGGAGTTATACTGACTTAAAATCTTACAATAAAAAGACTTATAAAAACTTCTTCTTAGGTTCACAAGGTAGACGTGTAGGGAGACTATACGCAGGCGTAGATAACTATACCCTCATCACGCCAAAGTTTAATACAGATTATGAAGTCACTATCAATAAAAGTGATTCAAGTACAACGTATGCAGGAACTTTTGAGGAAACCATACTCAAACACAGCTTGTTAGATGAGGAAGAAAGTGTTTATACTAATAGATATGCAAGTTACTTTGGAGGGGATTATCCAGAAGTCATCATAAAAAATAAACTTCAAAAAGAAGGAAAGAAAGTATTAATTGTAAAAGATTCTTTTGCACTTCCTTTTTCAGCTTTTCTTTCTACTATGTTTGAAGAGACTAGAATGATTGATACAAGATATTTTAAAGAAGATTTATTAAATTATATAGATGATTATCAACCAGATGTAGTTCTTTATGTTTATAAATCTATGAAAACAATACAGTAAGAGGTGAAAGTGTGATACGCGTACTTCTTGTAGAAGATAATCAAAAGGTAAGTCACAATATTGTGAAGTACTTAGAAGAGGAGTTTAGTATTCAACCTGTTTACACAGGAGAGGAGGCTATTCTCTATTTAGATGCAGAAAGCTATGACTTAATGATTTTAGATTTGATGTTACCAGGAAAAGATGGATTAAGTGTATTAAGTTATGTAGAGAAGAAAAAGTTGCCAATAGGTGTGATTGTACTAACGGCAAAAGAAGATTTAGGGGATAAGCTTAAAGCATTTAATTTAGGTGCTAGAGACTACTTAACAAAACCATTTTTTATGGAAGAGTTAAAGGCAAGGCTCTACGTTATTTTAAAAAGCTTAGGTAAAATTACAAGTTCGAACCATATTCAATTTAAGGACTTGGTCATAGACCTTAATAAAAAAGAAGTATGGGTATTAGATCAAAAGGTTGAGTTAAATGAAAAGACCTTTCATCTGTTGGAGTACTTAATGTTAAATCAAGGCATACTACTTTTCAAAGAACAGATTTTTGAGAGAATTTGTGGATATAATAGTGATGCATCTATAGATATTATTGAAGTATATATGAGTAGATTACGAAAATGTCTAAGCCCTTTTAAATATGATAAATACATTGTAACCAAGAGGGGGATGGGCTATATATTAGATGATAAGGTTGAATAATATGAGTAGACAAGATATTTTTAAGACCACTAAGAAAAAGATTATAGGAATAAGCTTCGGTATAGTACTTGTAAGCCTTTTAACATTAGCCATGCTTACTCAAGTTTTTTATCGTGCACGTTTGTTTGCTAATGTAGATAGACAACTTTTAACCCATCGTAACATGATACTCAATGAAAAAATTATAAAAGGCAAAGGTGAACATAAAGAAGTTATTTTACCTGCACCACTTACACCGGATATTATTAGTTTTGTATGGAAAGATGGAGAAGTAGTGGATGAGAGCCCACATGTTTATTTTGGAGAAGGTAAATATCCAAGCTTCCCAAGTGAAGAAACAGAAGGTATTATTACACTTGATAGTGATGGGTATTACTATAGAGGTGTTAGCTTTATAAAAGAGGGTTTAGTTGTGCAATTACTTTTAAATGTAGATGCTGAACTTCAATCTGTGCAACAACTGGTAAGAGCTACTTGGTTAAGTCTTTTGATTCTCTTACTGGTGACTTTTGGACTCGCTACCTACTTAGCGAATAAAGTCCTTAAACCTATTAGACGTGCCTATGACCAACAGGTATTTTTTGTGCAAGATGCTTCTCATGAGATGCGTACACCACTAGCTGTTATAAAAGGGCAATTAGAACTTTTAAGTAGACATAGAACCGATCAAATAGAAGAACACTTTGAAGAACTAGCTCAGGTTATGAATGAAGTCCATGCACTCGAAAAGTTAAATAGTGACCTACTCTTCTTATCTAAAGAAGATGTAGGAACCCATCTAAATGTAGAGAAGATAGAACTAAATCAATTTATTGAAGAAATAAGTGAGTTCTATGAAGATATAAGTGAAATTCAGGATAAAAGATTCATACTAGAAAAAAGTGAGGTACTGCAGTCTACATGGGTAGAATGGGATAGAGTAAAGGTGAAGAGATGTCTAACCATCTTGCTTGAGAATGCTTTTAAATACACATTAGAATGTGGCGTGATTACGCTTAAGGTAGAACAAGAAAATAAAAAAATTAAAATCAGTGTAAAAGATACGGGTATTGGAATTAAAGATGAAGACCAAAAGAGAATATTTGATCGTTTCTTTAGAAGCAGTGATGTAAGAGGAAGAAGTATTGATGGAAGTGGTATTGGACTGAGCCTACTACAATCTTTAGCAAATACCATGAATATAGAAATCAAAATAACCTCAGAATATGGTAAGGGAAGCTGCTTTACATTAGAAATACCTATTCAGATAAAGGCTTAGATGTATTAATATAAAGAGTATGCTATAATAGGCTATAATGAAACGAAAAAGGAAGTGATAATTGTGTTAGATTTAGATCAACTAAGGCTATCTCTTGAGCCTTATAATGCAAAAGTAATGGAAATGGGGAACTCTCTTTGACATCGCTAAACATAATGAAGAAATAGCGGAGCTCGAAGAACTTTCAGGTTCACCAGAATTTTGGAACGACATGGAGAAAGCCCAACGTACACTTCAAAAATTAAAAGAGCTTAAAGATATAGTGGACAAGTACAATGCACTTTCTAGTAGCTATGAAGATGTGATGACACTTATTGAAATGGCAAAAGAAGAAGATGATGAAGAGTTAGCAAATGAAGCAAGCTCAGAGGCTGATACTTTCGTCAATGAGTATGAATCTATGCGTATTGCAACGCTCCTTGACGGAGATTATGATGCAAATAATGCTATTTTATCCTTACATGCAGGTGCAGGTGGAACGGAAGCTTGTGACTGGGTAAGTATGCTTTATCGTATGTATACAAGATGGGCTGATAAAAAGGGCTACAAAGTACAACTTCTTGATTACCTTGAAGGTGATGAGGCTGGAGTGAAGTCTGTAACAATCCAGATTAATGGAGAAAATGTTTATGGCTATCTTAAAGCAGAAAAAGGTATTCACCGTTTAGTGCGTATTTCTCCTTTTGATTCATCAGGTAGACGTCATACATCTTTTGCATCTTGTGATGTTATCCCAGAGATTACAGATGAGATTGAAATTGAAATTAAACAAGAGGACTTACGTATCGATACTTACCGTGCAACAGGTGCCGGTGGACAGCATATCAATACAACAGACTCTGCCGTTCGTATTACACATATGCCAACAGGTGTTGTTGTACAATGTCAAAACGAACGTTCACAGATTCAAAACCGTGAAAAAGCTATGCAAATGTTAAAAGCTAAGCTCTTTGAAAAGCAAGAAGAAGAGAGAATGGCAGAGCTTGAAGGCATTCGTGGTGAGAAAAAAGATATTGGCTGGGGTAGTCAAATTCGTTCTTACGTATTCCACCCATACAACATGGTTAAAGACCATCGTACAAGTGAAGAAACAGGTAATACTGGTGCTGTAATAGATGGTGATATCGACAGATTTATGAATGCATATTTAGTATGGATTCATCAAAGAGATGAAGAATAACTAAAAATAAATTCTTCAGGCTTTATATATTAAAGTCTGGGGAATTTTTTTATGTAAAATTGAAACAATAATTTATACAATAGATAGTCATATGGTAAGATATACATTATGCAAAATAATTAAAAATTATAAATACTAATTAAGTTATGTTGAAAAAGTTAAAATATTATGCTATAGTCTTTATAACAAAAACAAATGTTCACCATATGCGAACAAGGAGAATAAGATGAAAGAAAACAAGCAATATTACATTATAGATAAAGAGGTATTACCAGAGGTTTTCCTTAAAGTAATGGAAGTAAAGAATTTGCTTGAAACGGAAAAAGCAATGACAGTACAAGAAGCTACAGAAAAGGTTGGGATTAGCAGAAGTTCATTCTATAAATATAAAGATTCGATTATGCCTTTTTATGAAAAAGGTAGGGGGCAAACGATAACTATTTTAATTAAGTTGATGGACGAAGCGGGTAGACTTTCTGAGTTACTTAACTATATTGCAAGTTTAGGTGGAAATATATTGACGATTAATCAAATGATTCCTATGAATGGGATGGCACTCATTAATATCTGTATGGAAACCTATGATGTACAAATGGAGATAGGGGCTTTTATTGAAAAGCTTGAAACAATAGCAGGGGTACAAAGCATTAAATTATTAGCAAGGGAATAATGAAGGAGGGTTATAATATGAAGGTTGCGGTATTAGGATATGGAACAGTTGGATCAGGGGTCGTTGAAGTACTTATGACGAATCAAGAAAGCATTGAGAAGAAGGCAGGAGAACGCTTAGAAGTTAAATATATTTTAGATCTTAGAGATTTTGATGAGAGCCCATTCAAAGATAAATTTGTAAAAGATATAAATGTTATTTTAGAAGATGAAGAAGTTAAAGTTGTAGCAGAAGCTTTAGGTGGTGTAGAGCCAGCCTATACTTTTGTAAAGGGAGCACTTCTTAAAGGGAAGAGTGTAGTGACATCTAACAAAGAACTAGTGGCTACACATGGGCCAGAGTTACTTGAAGTAGCAAAAAATAATCAATGTAACTTCTTGTTTGAAGCAAGTGTAGGAGGCGGTATTCCTATTATTAGACCACTTAATAATGCTTTAACAGCTGATGAGATTTATGAAATTACAGGCATTCTTAATGGAACAACTAACTTTATTTTAACCAAAATGAAAACAGAAGGTAGAAGCTTTGAGGATGTATTAAAAGAAGCTCAGGAGTTAGGCTATGCAGAAAGAAATCCTGAAGCAGATGTAGAAGGGCATGATGCATGCCGTAAGATTGCTATTTTAGCTTCTTTAGCATTAGGTGAACATGTAGACTATAAAGAAATCTTTACAAATGGGATTACACAAATTCAAAAAGAAGATATGGATTATGCAACAAGCTTAGGCTATAGCGTAAAGCTTCTTGGAAGTTGTAAGCGAACAGATGATGGTATTTATGCAAGTGTACAACCTACAATGATTCCACAAAACCATCCATTAGCTAATGTAGAGGATGTATTCAATGCGGTACTTGTAAAAGGTAACATGGTTGGGGATGTTATGTTCTATGGTAGAGGAGCGGGGAAACTTCCTACAGCAAGTGCAGTAGTAGCAGATATCATTGATGCAGCTAAGCATAAGCAAACGAATATTATGTGTTTCTGGAGTAGAGAAAAAGTAGCCCTTGAACCTTATGAAGGATGTAAAGCAACTTATTTTGTAAGGCTTAAAGGAAATGCAGTATCAAATGAACAACGCGTACAAGAGGCTTTTGGTAAAGTTGAATGTATCACACCACTTAAAGAAGATGAATATGTATTCATCACAGAACGTGCACCTATTCAAGAGTTAGAAGAAAAATTGAATAATCTTAAAGACATAGAAGTAATTAGCAAAATATATATGGAGAAATAAAAGGCTAATTTAATCATGAAATAGAATGAGGGTGAAGAAATGAAATATGTTGTCGTACTGGCAGATGGTATGGCAGATGAGAAACTGGAAGCCTTAAATGGTAAGACACCGCTTGAGTATGCCAAGACACCTAATATAGATGCATTAGCACCATATAGCGAAATAGGGTTAGTAAGTACTATTCCAGAAGGTTGTGCTAAGGGAAGTGATACGGCTAACTTATCAGTACTTGGTTACAATCCAAAGCAATATTATTTTGGGAGAAGTCCATTAGAAGCATTAAGCATGGGGGTTATATTGGAAGATAGTGATGTAACCTTTAGAACAAATGTGGTCACTGTAACTGAACAGGAAGAAGAGTATGAGAATAAAATCATCTTAGATCATAGCTGTGATGAAATCACAACAGAAGAAGCAGGTGTGTTGATTGAAGCTATAGAAGCAGCACTTGGTGATGAAATCAAGCAATTTTATCCTGGCGTAAGCTATAGGCACTTACTTGTATGGGATGGGGGGAGCACAAAGGTAAAACTTACACCTCCACATGACATTTTAGATAAGCGAATTGGTGACTATAAGCCAGAAGGAGACTACCAAGATATCATATGGGAAATGATGAAGAAGAGTTATGAGATTCTTCATAATCACCCTGTTAATCAAGCAAGAAAGGCAAGAGGACTTAAACCAGCTAATAGCATTTGGATTTGGGGTGAAGGGATTAAGCCAAACTTACCACAATTTAAGGATAAGTATAAGGTAGATGGAGCTGTTATTTCAGCTGTAGACCTTATTAAAGGTATAGGTATAGGAGCAGGGATGACTTCTATTGATGTAGAAGGTGCAACGGGCAATGTGCATACCAATTACAAAGGTAAAGCAGATGCAGCCATTAAGACCTTATTAGAGGATCAAAATGACTTTGTTTATATTCATTTAGAAGGACCAGATGAATGTGGTCATCGAAGTGAGCTAGAAAATAAGGTATCTGCAATTTCTCAAATTGACCAGAAGGTAATTGGACCAGTTATACAGGCATTAAAAGAGAAGAATGAGGACTTCAAATTGATGATATTACCTGACCATCCTACACCTTTAAGGCTAAGAACCCATACAGATGATCCTGTACCTTATATGATTTATGATTCTACTAAAGTAGGCATAGCAGAACAGAACCAAGAATATAATGAAGCTTGTGCAGGTATGACTGGAATATATTTCAAGAATGGCTATGAACTTATGGGACATTTTGTCGAGTAAATTAGTATAATTAAAGAAAAAGTTGAATATTTTTACCGAAGTATATTATTTCTAGGAAAATTGATTGTAATAGACTGAAAACTGGTGATATAATGTGGTAATTCATAAATTTAGAATAGATGCCTAGAGGAGGAGATAACGTGTTAATTGTACAAAAATTTGGAGGTAGCTCTGTTGCCAATGCTGAGCGTATCTTTAACGTTGCCCAAAGGATTGCGGAAACGTATAAAGAGGGAAATGATGTAGTCGTTGTACTTTCGGCTCAAGGAGATACAACAGATGATTTAATCACAAAGGCAAAAGAAATCAGTAAGAAGCCTTCAAAACGTGAAATGGATATGCTTTTATCAACTGGGGAACAACAATCAGTAGCGCTTATGGCAATGGCACTTGCTGAGTTAGGGTATCCAGCAACTTCTTTAAATGCTTATCAAGTAGGGATGATGACAACTTCAACATATATGAATGCACGTCTTAAAAAGATTAAACCAGACCGTATTCGTCGTGAGTTAGATAGAAAAAATATTGTTCTTGTAACAGGATTCCAAGGGATGAATCGTTTTGATGATATTACAACACTTGGACGTGGTGGTTCTGATACAACAGCAGTAGCTATTGCAGCAGCTTTACATGCTGACAAATGTGAAATCTACACAGATGTAGATGGTGTATATACAGCAGACCCACGCGTTGTAAAAGATGCAAAGAAGATTGAAGAAATTACATATGATGAAATGTTAGAACTTGCTTCATTAGGAGCAAAGGTACTTCACAATCGTTCAGTAGAGTTAGCAAAAAAATATAATGTAGAGCTTGTTGTAAGATCAAGTTTAACAAGAGCAGAAGGAACAGTAGTTAAGGAGGTTTGTAAAATGGAAAGAATGTTAATTAGTGGTGTAGCTGGAGATGATGAAATCGCACGTGTATCTCTTATTGGTATTGAGGACACACCAGGGAAAGCGTTTGATATCTTTACAACATTAGCAAAAAAGAATATTAATGTAGATATTATTCTTCAATCAATTGGTCGTGATGGTACAAAGGATATTTCCTTTACAGTAGCTGATACAGCTTTAACAGATGTAAAAGAAATCGTTGCGACACATATGGACCGTTGGGGACTTAAAGATGTAGATTATAATGAAAATTTAGCAAAAGTATCTGTAGTAGGTGCAGGTATGGTAGCAAATGCTGGTGTAGCATCAAAAATGTTTGAAGCAATGTACGACACAAACATTAACATACATATGATTTCAACATCTGAAATTAAAATTTCTATTTTAATTGATAAAAAAGATATGCATAAAGCGATGAATGCAATTCATGATGCATTTCAACTTGTTGACTAGTTGAAAGTAGACAGTGGTCCAAGGAGTACAAGTGCTCTGAAGGCCACTGTTTTTCATTTTGAAGGATGCTGGAATGTATATTAAAGTCTACTTAAGCTTGCCTACATGCCCTTACACTTAACCAAATATTTATTTTAGACGGTGGATTATTTATACGATGAGAGAGGCAGGTGAAGAAATGAACACTATTAGTATGGTGTTAAGTGCGATTATTCAAGTAATTCTTTTATCTGTTATACCATTTATATGGTGGTTCTTAACTGCTAGAAAGAAGGAACATTTTTTTAGCTGGGTAGGCTTAAAGAAGCCAGAGATACAAGGTTCAAGGGTAAAGCTTATCTTTTTAATACTTATAGTTTCAATAGTATATATTGTACTCATGTTAATCGTAATGACACAATTAATGGATGGCACCAATACAGCAACCACACAGTTTGAAGGCCAAGGATGGGGAGTGGTACCGTCTATACTGATTTTTGCAATCATACAAACAGGCTTATCGGAAGAAATATTTTTTAGAGGCTTTCTTGGAAAACGTTTAATTCATAAATTTGGATTCAATGTAGGTAATACAATTCAAGCTATTTTATTTGGTATGATTCATGGTATACCATTTGGATTAATGACGGGGAATGTACTGATAACCATTTTACTCATACTTTTGCCAGGAAGTATTGGATGGATACAAGGATGGATGAATGAAAAACGTTCTTCGGGCTCAATTATACCAAGTTGGAGCACTCACGCTATAATGAATATTCTCTCTGCATTAAGTAGCGCTTTTTAGCCTTCTCTTATGGATAGGTGACATAATGACATAGTTTGATTTATAATAGCTTATAATAGGTAGATAATTAACTTGAGGAGGACCTAACTATGGCAAAAGGTGTATTTATAGCATTAGAAGGTGGCGAAGCAACAGGAAAAACAACAACAGCACAAGCTGTAAAGGAAAAGATGGAGGCTCTTGGATATGAGGTCGTTGTAACAAGAGAACCAGGTGGGATTCCATCAGCTGAAGCGATAAGAAATAATATTATGGATTTTCATGTAGATCCAAAGACTGAGTTGTTACTCTATGTAGCAGCAAGACGTGAACATCTTGTAAATAAAGTCATTCCAGCATTAGAAGCAGGGAAGATTGTTATAACAGATCGTTTCCACATTAGTTCATTAGTTTATCAAGGATGCGCGAGAGAACTTGGCATGGAAGCAGTACGTATGCTTAATGACTTTGCATGTGAAGGGCATTACCCTGACCTAAATATCATTATTGATATTCCAGTTGAAGTGAGTATGGAAAGAAAAAAAGGTGTAGAAGATATCAATCGTTTAGATTTAGAAGGTTATGCTTTCCATAAGAAAGTAGAAGAAGCTTATAAAATGATTAGTGAAAAAGGTGAAGATCCAACTTTAGTTATAGATGGAACAAAACCTATGGATGAAATGATAGAAGAAATTTATGAGGTTATTAAAAATAAAGTAGAGGCCATGCAGTAGCATCTATTTAATCATAGTGCCATAAAGCAGGTCTCGTAACAAATTTATAAAAATAAGCAAATGCTTACCTTTACTAAAAAGACTTGAGACTTAATAAACAAGTAAGCCTAGAGAAAGAGGGATTTTAACCATGATTAAAGTAAAAGTACCGGCAACAACAGCTAATATGGGACCTGGTTTTGACAGCATTGGAATGGCACTTCAAATGTATAATATTGCTTATGCTGAGGAGATAGAAGAAGGATTAGAAATTATTATTCAAGAAGGAAGTCCAGATATCCCAACAGATGAAACAAACCTTATCTATAGAAGTATCTGTCACTTTTATAAAGAGATAGGCAAACCAGTACCCGGTATGCGTATTATTCAACAAGATCATATTCCTCATACAAGAGGTCTTGGAAGTAGTGCGGCATGTATTGTAGCAGGCTTACATATTGCCAATGCCATGAGCCATAGTTTCTTTTCTAAGGAAGAGCTTGTGCAAATGGCAGCACAATTAGAAGGGCATCCTGATAATACAACGCCAGCTCTTTTAGGTGGTATGACAATAGGCGCTATGAATGAGGAGGATATGAAATATGTTAAAGTAAAGGTAGCTGAGAATCTACATTTTGCAGTGATGATTCCAGACTTTACTCTTTCTACAGAAAAGGCTCGTGCAGCACTTCCAACCCATATTCCACTTAAAGATGGAGTATTTAATGCGTCACGTGCAGCCCTCCTAGCGGCATCTATGATTACAGGAGATGTAGAGAACTTAAGTATGGCTATGGAAGATCGTTTTCATGAACCTTACCGTGAAAGCCTTATCCCTAATATGAGAGAGATATTAGAACATGCGAAGACTTGTGGTGCAAAAGGGACATTTTTAAGTGGAGCTGGACCAACACTTATAGCAGTTGTAAGAAATGTTGTTTCCTTTAGAAAGGAAATGGTTGAATTCTTTGGTGGCTTAGAGCAAGATTGGCAAGTCCAAATGCTTCAAGCGGACCAAGGTGGTGCTAAAGTTTGGATTGATGAAGAGTTGAAATACTAAGAGAAAGTAACTAATAAAAAAGGTGCCGTTACCTAGTGATTAAATAACACTAGGTAACGGCACCTTTAATGTATATGCAGAAATTATCTTTCTGAATGTTTGAATGGTTCTCCAGATGCTTTTGGCGCTTGTGATGATTTTGAGAATACAACAAGTGCTAAAAGTGTCATTACATAAGGGAAGATCTTAAGGAATACTGGAGGAATTGCTTGGAACTGAGGTAATACATCTGATACGTTTGAAATAGTCCAAGCTGTACCAAAGAATAATGTTGCAGCTACGATAGCAAGAGGTCTCCATTGACCGAAGATAAGAGCTGCAAGAGCAAGGAATCCAAAACCACCAACAGTACCATTGAACTCACCAGCAAATGTTACAAGGTAGATTGCACCACCTAAACTACCAAGTGCTCCTGAGATGATAACACCGATATAACGCATTTTGTAAACGTTAATACCAGCAGCATCAGAAGCATGTGGATTTTCACCACAAGAACGTAATCTGAGACCAAAGCTTGTTTTGTAAAGTAAGAAACAAGTAATAGCGATAATAATGATTACAACCCAAGTTGTGATGTATGAGTTTTTGAAGAATAAATCTCCAATTACAGGAATGTCTTTTAAAATAGGAATATCAAATTTTGTAAAACCTTTAACACGGATAGTACCACTACCTGTAATGTTACGTGCTAAGAAGAGTGTAAGTGACCCAGCCATCATATTGATTGCTGTACCACTAATAACTTGGTTTGCACAAAGGTTAATACTTGCAAATGCATGTAAGAGAGAGAAAATACCTCCGACTACAGCAGCTACAATAAGGCCAATCCATACTGGAGCATTGCTACCAGCAGGGAAAACAGTTTCTAAAGATACAATGGTTAAAGCACAAGCGAATGAACCGATAATCATAAATCCATCTAGACCAATGTTAACAACACCACTTCGTTCACAGTAAAGTGCTCCAAGGGCAGTAATGAGAAGAGGAATTGTTAAAGCAATAGCATAAGGAAAGATTTGAACAAGTGTTTCCCACATAATTTACTCATCCTCCTTTTTGGTTTCTTCATTATAGTCTGTTGGTTCTGTTTTTGGAGCTAAAGGTACATTGGAAATAGCTGTTTCAGAAGTTAATTCTTCAGAAAGGCTTGGTGAACTTGTTACCTCAGCTTGAGCAGATTCTTTTTTGTCTTGACGTTTTTTAATAGTACGATCAATCCAACCTTCAATAAGCATACTTGTAGCAGCAAAGTAAATAATAGTTGCAATAATTGTATCAGCAATTTCTGGTGGAATCTTTGTAGCAGCACTCATGAAACCACGACCTGCGTAAAGAATACCAAAGAATAATGCAGCAAGAAGTGCACCGATTGGTGTGTTTGCACCAAGAAGGGCAACAGCAATACCATCAAAACCTTGAGTTGGGATAACCCCTAATTGGATACAAGATGCGTTACCTGCATAGTGTACAACACCAGCAAGGCCAGCGAGTCCACCAGCGATCATCATAGAAGCGATGATATTTTTATTAACAGAGATACCAGCATATTCAGCAGCGTAACGGTTGAAACCTACTGATTTTAACTGATAACCAAAAGTTGTTTTGTTTAAGATAAAAGCAACAATAATAACGCCTAAGATAGCAATAAAGATACCTAAGTTGATGTAAGAACCACCAAATAAGCTTGACATTGCATCTGAACGAAGCGTTGCGTTTGGTGTTAACAGGCGAGATTCTGTTTCCATTGTACCTGTAAAACGTGCTTTAACAGCATAGTATACAACCCAGTTTGCAATCCAGTTCATCATAATAGATGATACAACTTCATGTACGTTGAATTTAGCTTTAAGAAGACCTGGTACGATTCCCCATACAGCACCACCAAGCATACCAGAGATGATCATGATTGGAAGAAGAACAAATGCAGGAAGAGTAGGGAAGCTAAGACCTACTGCTGTTGCACAGAAGCCACCAAAGAGCATTTGACCAGGTGCACCGATATTAAAGAGGCCTGTTCTAAATGCAAAGGCTACAGAAAGACCTGTTAAAATCAGTGGTGTAGCAGTTGCAATGGTATTACCGATACGTTCAATATTTTTAAGCGCACCTTGTAGAAGATAACTAAAGCCTGTAAAAGGATTATGTCCAGTAATGGCCATAAAGATTGCACCAACAGCCAGGCCAAGGAAAATAGAAATTAAAGAGACAAGTAATTTCTTATATCTACTCATTTGTCGTATCTCCTTTCACACCGGCCATCATAAGACCTATTTCATTTTCATTTGTATTTGCTGTGTCTACAATACCGATAAGTTCACCAGCATTTACAACAGCAATTCTATCAGAAACGTTTAATACTTCATCAAGTTCAAGAGAAACAAGTAATACAGCTTTACCTTTATCACGTTGTTCAACTAGACGTTTATGAATATATTCAATAGAACCTACGTCAAGTCCACGTGTAGGCTGTACTGCAATAAGTAATTCTGGATTAAGTTCAATTTCACGACCGATGATTGCTTTTTGTTGGTTACCACCTGAAAGGGCACGAGCAGGTGTGCTTGCACCTTGTCCGGCACGAACGTCAAAAGCATCTACAATTTTCTGAGCATATTCACGAATAACAGGGAATTTAAGAATACCATGTTTTGAGAATGGTGCTTTATTAAAGCGTTCAAGAATCATATTTTCTTCAATCGTATAGTCTAGAACAAGGCCACGTTTTTGTCTGTCTTCTGGGATATGAGCGATACCACTTTCGATACGGTCACGAATAGGAAGTGAAGTAATTTCTTTATTTTTGATAAAGACTTTCCCTTCTTCAATTTTACGAAGACCTGTAATCGCTTCAACAAGCTCAGATTGACCATTTCCTTCAACCCCAGCAATACCTACAATTTCACCTGCACGTACTTCTAAGTTAAAGTTTTTAAGACCAAGAACTTTTTTGTTGTTAAGAACAGAAACATTATCTACTTTAAGAATAGTTTCTTTTGGAGTAGCAGGTGTTTTGTCTACTTTAAAGTTAACATTACGTCCTACCATCATTTTAGCCATTTCAGCTTCACTTGTTGTCTTAACATCTACTGTACCGATGTACTTACCACGACGAATAACACTACAGCGATCTGCCACTGCTTTGATTTCTTTTAACTTATGAGTAATGATAATAATTGATTTACCTTCTTTAATAAGGCCTTTCATAATTTCCATTAAATCATCAATTTCTTGTGGTGTCAGTACTGCAGTAGGTTCATCAAAGATGAGAATATTGGCATCACGGTAAAGCATTTTCATAATTTCTACTCTTTGCTGCATACCAACAGTAATATCTTCAATTTTTGCATAAGGATCAACATTAAGACCGTATTTCTCAGAGAGTTCAGCAACACGTTTTGCAGCGCTTGCAATATCCATTGTAAGACCTTTTTTAGGTTCAATACCAAGAACAATATTTTCTGTTGTTGTAAAGTTATGAACAAGTTTGAAGTGTTGATGTACCATACCAATACCAAGTGCTGTTGCTACGTTAGGATTAGTAATTTTAACTTCTTTTCCGTTAAGTTTAATTTGACCTTTATCAGGTTGATACATACCAAAGAGCATACTCATAAGTGTTGATTTTCCAGCACCATTTTCTCCAAGGAGGGCATGAATCTCCCCTTTTCTTAGTTGAAGGGTGATATTATCATTGGCAACAATCCCTGGAAACTCTTTACGTATACCGAGCATTTCAATAACATATTCCATAGTGTACCTCCTTTTAAGTTTAGTTTCAAAAAAAAAGGCGGTCAAACCGCCTTTTTTAATTATTTAATAAGACTTCCATCATTGTTATCAGCGACTGTGATTTTTCCATCTTTCATTTGTTGTGCAACATCTGCAACAGTTTTAACTGTTTCTTCACTTAAGTTTGGATTTTCTACAGGGATACCAACACCATCATTTGTGATATCAAATGTAAGTGTTTGACCACCTGGGAAAGTACCATCAAGTTGTGATTTAACCATATCGAAAGAAGCGTTATCAATACGTTTAACAGCTGATGTTAAGATACATGATTTTGTATTATCTTTATCGTAGAAACCTTCAGCATATTGGTCTGTATCTACACCAATAATCCAAGCTTCTTTACCTTGAGATGAACGTTCAACAGCTTCTTTGATTGAACCAACACCAACACCACCAGCAGCACAGAAGATAGCTTTTACGCCTTTATCAAACATTTGAGCTGCAAGTTGTTGACCAGCAGGAACGTTATCGAATGAACCTTGGTATACTACGTTTGATTCTTCGATTGTCATATTTGTACCAAGATTAGCATTTGCGTAAGCTACACCTTGTTGGAAGCCCCAGTTGAATTTTTGTACAGCAGGAATTTCCATACCACCGATGAAACCTAAAGCACCTTCTTTAAGTTCTACAGCAGCAGCAACACCAGCAAGGAAACCTGATTGATGTTCAGCGAAGTAGATAGCAACTGTGTTATCAGCAACAGAGTAGTTACCATTTTCGTCAGCAGGAGCACCATCTAAAATAACGAAGTTTGCATCTTTGTATTTATCTTGAGCTTTGTAAATTGCTGTTTCGAATTTGAAGCCTGGAGTAACGATGAATTTGTAACCTGTGTCATAAAGGTTACTGATTTCTTTTAAGTAGTCAGCTTCTGTAGTACCAGCTGGTTTAAGGTAGTTCGTTTGAACACCAAGTTCTTTACCAGCACGAAGGATACCTTCCCATGTACCTTGATTGAATGATTTGTCATCAATAGTACCAGCATCAGTAACCATACCTACTTGTAAATCTGATTTAGGAGCCTCTCCATTGCTGCCACCATTAGAAGAACATCCAGCAAGTGATACTGTAGCCATAATACCACACATTAATAAAGCTAAAAATTTCTTTTTCATGACTTCACCTCTATACTCTTTTATTTAATTATATGTAGACGAAACAAGCATTAGAAGAACAACTTATAAGTAATGTCTTGTTTATCCCAATTAATCATACATGATAAGCATCATTATTTCAATATTTTGTGTAGATATATAAAAAAATATGTAGATGAAAAATATTTATTGAATCATGTAATACGAAACCTTACTAAAAAACATATAATTTTAATAAGGAGCTTATAAAGGAGCTAGAAATATGAGGACATTTATGAGTGCATCATACTTGCAAATGGAGGATATGATTTACTATACCATAGGCCAAGATCCTAATGTAAAGGTAGGTCATGTTGTTATATGTACAGAAGATGAGGCGGAGATTTGTATATACACTAGATATCTTGATCAAGCAGAGGCTCTTAGAAGCGTAATGCCAGAGGTTTATGAGTGGGGAATGAAGAGATTATGTACGAAGATTTTTTGTGGGGAACAACAAATAACCACCTGTTACTGCACTAAGCATAATCAAAGATCTGTAGCAAGCTTGTTTTGCCGAGCACTGACAACAAATCCACTTTTTGTAGGGGTAAGTTTAAATGAGCAACCCTTTCTTCCTATTAAAAGTAGCATTAATGTATATATATATCCATGTTTACTTCCTATTAGATGTAATGGACAGCATGAGAGTGAACAAAGCTCTGTTCAAACATTTGCTCAAGTATTAAAAAGAGAATTTGGTGGTATCTTGTCGACAGAGGTATTGTATGTAAGTGATGCTGTACGAAGGAAAAATGGACATTGCTTATACTGTGTTGGTAGATATGGAGAGTAGAGGGTTTAAAAAGGCAAGTCTATATTTTTGGAAAAATTTGTGTTAATATACCTAGGAAAGAGAGTAAGGGACAAAGGAGAAAACAAGATGGATATTATTCAAATCTTACAAGAAGAACTTCAAATTAAACGCACACAAGTAGAAAATACAATTGAGCTGATAGAAGCTGGTAATACGATACCGTTTATTGCTAGATATCGTAAAGAGGTTACAGGGGGGCTAAATGATGAAGTATTACGTAAGTTCCATGAGCGTTATACTTATCTTCAAAATTTAGAAGCAAGAAAAGAACAAGTAATTCGTTTAATTGATGAACAAGGTAAGTTAACAGAAGAACTTAAAAATCAAATTGTAAAAGCTGCTACTGCAACTGAAGTAGAAGATTTATATTTACCATACAAAACTAAAAAACGTACACGTGCTACAATTGCTAAAGAGAAAGGGTTAGAACCTTTAGCAGAGATAATTAAGGCTCAAAATCTATCAGATTTAGAAGCAGTAGCCAGTGAGTATATCAATGAAGAAAAAGGTGTAACATCTGTAGAAGAAGCGCTTCAAGGTGCAAGTGATATTATTGCTGAAAGTATTAGTGAAGAAGCAAGCTATAGAAGTTTCATCCGTAAAGTAACCTTCAATGAAGGGATGATTGTAACAAAGGTTAAAGATCAAGATAAAGATGAAAAAGATGTTTTTGCAATGTACTATGAATATAGTGAAAAAGTAAAAACAATGCCAGGCCATAGAATTCTTGCTATTAATCGTGGAGAAGGTGAGAAGATTTTAACAGTAAAAGTAGAAGCACCAGTAGAAAAAATCTTACTTTACCTTCACAAACAAATTATTAAACCTAATAGTCCAGTAGAAGATTACCTTGTAAGTGCAATGGAAGATAGCTACAAGCGCCTTATAGCACCAGCTATTGAACGTGATATTCGTAATGAACTTGCACTTAAAGCTGAAGACGGTGCTTTAGAAGTATTCAATAAAAACCTCTATCAGCTTTTAATGGGAGCACCTATTAAAGGGCATACTGTAATGGGTGTTGACCCTGCTTTTAGAACAGGATGTAAAATAGCTGTTGTAGATGAAACAGGTAAAAAGCTAGATAACACAGTAGTTTATCCAACAGCACCACAAAATAAAACAGAAGAAGCTAAGAAAGTATTAAAAGCTTTAATTGATAAATATGATATTGATTTACTTTCAATTGGAAATGGAACAGCATCCCGTGAAACAGAAAAGTTTGTAGCAGAGATGTTAAAAGAAATTCCTAAAACGATTCATTACGTTATCGTAAATGAGGCAGGTGCTTCTGTATATTCAGCTTCAAAGCTTGCAACAGAAGAGTTTCCAAATGATGATGTAGGGGTAAGAAGTGCTGTATCTATTGCAAGACGACTTCAAGACCCATTAGCAGAACTTGTAAAAATTGATCCAAAGTCTATAGGTGTAGGTCAATACCAACATGATATGAACCAAAAACGCTTAGAAGAAAACTTAACAGGGGTTGTTGAAAAGTCTGTTAATGAGGTAGGTGTAGACTTAAATACAGCATCTTCTTCACTGCTTCAATATGTAGCAGGAATTAAGAAAACAGTAGCGAACAATATTATTTCTTATAGAGAAGAAGTAGGTAACTTTAAAACACGTAAAGAAGTTTTAAAAGTAAAAGGGCTTGGACCTAAAGTATTTGAACAATGTGCAGGATTCTTACGTGTACCAGAAAGTAAGAATTTCTTAGATGGTACAGCAGTCCATCCAGAGTCTTATGATATAGCAACAAAATTACTTAGTGCACTTGGTTACAAAGAAGAAGATATGCAAGCAGGTGGAATTAAAGGTCTTAGTCAAAAAGTAGGTGACTTAGAAAAGTTAGCTGAAGAAATTGGTGTAGGTGTAATGACACTTGAAGATATTATCAAGGAACTTGAAAAACCAGGTCGTGACCCTCGTGAAGATATGCCAAAACCAATTTTACACAGTGATGTACTAGACCTTGAAGATCTTAAAGAAGGTATGAAACTTAAAGGTACGGTTAGAAATATTGTAGACTTTGGGGCTTTCGTTGATATCGGTGTTCATCAAGATGGACTTGTACATGTCTCACAAATGTCTGATAAATTTATTAAGCATCCTTTAGAAGTTGTAAAGGTTGGAGATATTGTTGATGTGACAGTGATGAGTGTAAATGTTCAAACACGTAAAATAAGCTTAACGATGAAAGGTTAAGATGCATAGACTTCTATTAATTAGCAAATCCTAATTTTAAAAAGGAAATATAGGAGATGCATAATGAAACGAAAATCTATATGGAAATTACTAATTGTAATGATGACTATAGTGTGTTTGACAACCTCTACGTTGAGTGCTGCAATGACTTCTAGTGATATAGATCAGAATTTAACTAAGATACAAGAAGATCTTAAAAATGTACAGAAACAGTTAGCCTCAGTGTTAGAAGTCATATACCGAAATAAGTTAGAAAATAAATCTAGTAATGATAGCGAAAAAATTTTAAATTATACTCACAGTGAATTGAAAAAAGAGATAAATGATTTAAATTATTTAGAAACAGGAAAACTAAATTCTGTTCAATCGGCTAAATTACAAGTTTTGATTGCTTCAGCAAATATATTAGATTATATGGTAACTGCTTTAATTGACTATGTACAAGCAGAGGAATCAATAGAACAATTACAGCTATTAAAAGTATATTTTAAGTTAGATACAGTAATAAGCCAATTTATGATTGATTATGACTATTTTAAGGCAACATCTTATTAATTAAATAAAATGTAATAAAGAGAGCAAGGTATATAATTTATACCTTGCTCTC
>NZ_JAQIFT010000045.1:0-103875 GCF_027857615.1 Holtiella tumoricola | reverse complement strand
GTGTAGTTCAATGGTAGAACTCCAGCCTTCCAAGCTGGCCACGTGGGTTCGATTCCCATCACCCGCTCTGCATGCCCGAGTGGCGGAACTGGCAGACGCACAGGACTTAAAATCCTGCGAGCTAACCCTCGTACCGGTTCGATTCCGGTCTCGGGCATGATAAAAAAGAGTTACTATAAGTAGTTATAGTAACTCTTTTTTGTATTTCTAAAAATATCAATGTTAAAAGATACAAATCATCAAGTTTGAGGCGTAAAGGAATGATAAGATAAAAGTGTTAGAAGGAGGGAGAACATATGAGAAGCTTAGAAGTTTTGGCGCATGTTTTAGATTATATTGAAGACCATATAAAGGAAGACTTTTCGTTGCAAGTTCTAGCAGATACACACTATATATCCTTATCATACTTACATCGATTATTTACTTGTCTACATAGAGAATCTTTAAGAGAGTATATAGAGAAAAGAAGATTATCTCTGATAGGTGTAGAAATCATTTTGAGCGACCAAAAACTAATTGATATAGCTTTTAATTACGGCTATCATTCTTATGAAGTATTTTCTAGAACATTTAAAAAGTATTATGGCTATTCACCTAAAGAGTGGAGAAAATTAGGTGATGTAAGAGAGCTTTTTCCAAGAGTCCATCTTCTAACTATTTATAACGATAAAGGAGAGGATGTTATGATTAGAGTATCTAACATAGAAGAATATTTAAAGATTGCAGAGAATGATTCAGAGTTAGGGGAGTATATTTTATGCTTTGACATTGATAGGTTTGGATTTTATAACCGACAGTATGGATGGCAAATAGGTGATTTAGTGATAGAAACTGCAGCCAGTAGAATAGATAAACATATAGATGAGCATATGGAATCTTATCGTATAGGGGCAGATGAATTCATTGTACTTACAAAATCAATTCATAAAGAAAAGGTCCTAGAAATAGTAAAGAGAATTCTTTTAGATGGAAATGAAGTTATACATCTTCAAAATGAGAATCTTACATTTAGTATGAATGTAGGTATTGTACAAGTAGATGAGCAGAGGGCTTCTCAACAAGCAATCTTGGCAAAAGCTCAAGAGGCAATGATTAAAGCAAAACAATTAGGTAGGAATTGTTTTTATGAAAATGTTTAAAAGTTTAAAAAGAGATATCTTAACTTAGTATAAGATATCTCTTTTTCTATTACATAAAAAAGGTATAAATGTAAGATGAAAAGCACAGGCTATTAAAATGAAATAATATATTAGAAATGAATAAAATAGAGTTAATATTTAAAAATGTTAAATTCTATATTTAAGTAAGGTTATCTTTTACTAAACTTTTTTATTAATACTACATAACCTAAGAAAAAGAATAAAACAAGCATATCATAACTATACTTTGTTTTTAATAATAAAGTTTAATCCTATTAATATCAAGGCATAAGGCTGAAAGTAAATATAAAAAGATAGAACATATATACTAAACTCTTTGTTTTATAAAAATAAGTTTTTTGCTAAAACTTATTGACGTTTTGGTAAAAAATGAGTATAATCTCATATGTTGAAGTTTAATTTGTGTAAACAAAAAGTTTATTATTACATGTAAACATAGAGTGAATTACTTGCAACTATTACATAAAAGAAAATATGGGAGGCATTAAAATGGATATTGGGGCAAAGATAAACCAGCTTAGAAAGAAGAATGGCTTGACTCAAGAAGAACTTGCTGACCGATGCGAACTATCTAAAGGTTTTATTTCACAAGTAGAGAGAGGGTTAACATCACCTTCTATTGCTACATTAATTGATATTTTAGAGTGTCTAGGAACAAATCTTAAAGATTTCTTTAATGAAACAAGTCAAGAAAAAATCGTATTTACAAAACAAGATGTCTTCGAAAAAGAAGATAAAGAGCTTGGTAACATGATTACATGGCTTATTCCAAATGCACAAAAGAATGATATGGAACCTATTTTAATTAACATTGATCCAGGCTGTAAGGCATTAGAGCAAGCACCGCATGAAGGTGAGGAGTTTGGCTATGTATTATCCGGAACAATTTATATACATCTTGGTAATAAAAAGTTTAAAGCTAAGAAAGGTGATAGCTTTTACTTTAGACCAACAGGTGACCACTATTTAGAGAATGCTGGCAAAACTAAGGCTACAGTCCTTTGGGTTGCTACACCACCAAGTTTTTAAAGGAGATGGGATGATGAAAGAAACCAAAAATCAGACAGAACATATTATTAACCTTGTAAATATATCTAAAACCTTTGCCGATGGTGCACAAGTTTTAAACGATATTAACATGTATATTAGACGTAACGAGTTTCTTACATTACTAGGACCTAGTGGATGTGGTAAGACAACATTACTTAGAATTATTGGTGGGTTTGAGGAAGCAACAAGTGGCCAAGTGCTTTTCGAAGGCAAAGACATTGCAGCATTACCACCTTATAAAAGACGTATTAATACAGTATTCCAAAAGTATGCGCTTTTTCCACATATGACAGTGGGAGAAAATATTGCTTTTGGTCTTCATATTAAAAAGATGGATCAAAAATTGATTGATAAAAAGATTGCTGAAATGTTAGAGCTTGTTAACCTTAAAGGATTCCAAGATAGACGCATTGATTCATTAAGTGGTGGTCAGCAACAACGTATTGCAATTGCACGTGCTGTTGTAAATGAACCAGAAGTACTTTTACTAGATGAACCTCTTGGAGCATTGGACTTAAAGATGCGTAAAGGGATGCAAATGGAACTTAAAAACATTCAACAGCAACTTGGGATTACATTTATTTATGTTACACATGACCAAGAAGAAGCACTTACTATGTCTGATACAATTGCTGTTATGAATGAAGGACGTGTTCAACAAATTGGTACACCAGTTGATATTTACAATGAACCGAAAAATGCATTTGTTGCAGACTTCATTGGTGAAAGTAATATTATAGAAGCGACAATGATCAAAGATTATCTTGTTAGATTCCAAGGTGTAGAATTTAATTGTGTTGATGCTGGATTTGGTAATAATGTACCTGTAGATGTAGTAATCAGACCAGAAGATATGCGTATTGTTAAGGCTGAAGAAGGTATGCTAACAGGTGAAGTAGAATCTGTTACATTCAAAGGTGTACATTATGAAATGATTATTAATTCTAATGAATATAAATGGATGGTACATTCAACAGCAATGGCACCAATTGGAGAAACAGTAGGTATGGTGCTTACACCAGAAGATATCCATATCATGAGAAGGGGGTAACAAAGCGTGTATAAAAAGAGATTAGCCCTTCCTTATCTAATTTGGGCCAGTATTTTTACAATCGTACCTGTTATTATTATTTTGTACTATAGTTTCTTTGAAAAAGGTGTATTTACTTTAGAGGGATATAGACAGGTACTTAATCCGAAATACTTAGGCAACATTTTAGATTCTGTTGGAATTGCGTTTATCAGTACAGTAATTTGTTTATTGCTTGCATATCCACTTGCAATGATTTTAAGTAGTAAGCAAATGTCAGGTAAAAGCGTTATTTTACTTCTTGTAATCTTACCAATGTGGATGAATTCCCTTTTACGTACATACGCTTGGGGATATTTATTACAAGATACAGGAGTAGTTAATAACTTTTTAAATGATATAGGATTACCTAGTATGCAGTTTTTATATAGGAAGAGTGCCATTGTATTTGGTAACGTTTATAACTTCTTCCCATTCATGGTATTACCAATCTATAACGTACTTTGTAAAATTGATAATAGTATTATTGAAGCATCTTATGATTTAGGTGCAGATAAATATACAACATTTAAAAAGGTTATTTTACCACTTAGTATGCCAGGTGTTATAACAGGAATTGTTATGGTATTTATGCCAGCACTTACAACTTTCTTGGTATCACGTTTATTAGGTGGTGGAAAGACAACATTACTTGGAGACTTAATTGAACAACAATTTAATAAGACAGGAGACTGGGCATTTGGTTCAGCTCTTTCCGTAATTTTAATGATAATAATCTTAATTACGCTTGTCTTTATGTCTAAAAAAGATTCACTAGATAAAGGAGGCGGCCTATTTTGATGAAGTATATAAAAAAAGCATATGTAGGACTTATTCTACTCATTATGTATGCTCCTGTCGCTATCCTTATGGTTTACTCCTTTAATGATTCTAAACTTCCAATCTGGAAGGGATTCACCTTTAGATGGTATGAGGAGATTTTTCAAGATGCAAGTATTCAACAAGCATTTTATAATACCATTTTTATAGCGGTTGTTTCTTCTGTTGTGGCAACGATCATAGGGACACTTGCTGCAATGGGAATTGAACGTATGACAGGATGGAAGAAAAAACTTGTAATGAATATTACTTATATTCCATTACTTAGTTCAGAGATTGTAACAGGGGTATCATTAATGTTATTATTCTCAGCACTTAAGATTCCTGTAGGGATTTTAACTTTGATTTTGGCACATATAACATTTAGCATACCGTATGTTATTTTATCTATTATGCCAAAGCTTAAGCAGTTAAATTATAATATATATGAAGCAGCCCTAGACTTAGGAGCAACGCCAAGATATGCTTTTAAGAAGGTTGTTTTACCAGAAATCTTACCAGGTGTACTTGCAGGTTTATTTATTGCATTTACATTATCTATTGATGACTTCATCATCAGTTTCTTCAATACTGGTCCTGGTGTAGATACACTTTCAATTAAAGTATTTGCAATGACAAGAAAAGGTGTTGCACCAACTATTAATGCGATTTCTACAATCATGTTTGCTACAATTATTATTATCTTAATTGCAAGCAATGTGTTCTCTAGTAAGAAACAAAAGAAAGTTAAAGAGGGCCAAGAAGTAGAAGTTAGAGAAACAAGACAGCCATCACGTTTTAGAACAACTAAAATTATTGCGGCAGTTCTTGTTGCAGGTATTGCGGTTATGCTTTATGTAGGTGGAACAGGCGTAAGTAAACAACAACAGGTTGTAAATGTATTTAACTGGGGAGATTATATTGATCCAGATGTAAATAAAGAGTTTGAAGAAGAAACAGGTATAAAAGTTATTTACTCTGAATTTGCTACAAATGAAGAGATGTATCAAAGACTTGAACCAGGTAACGTAAGCTATGACGTTGCTGTACCTTCAGATTATATGATTGAAAAGATGCTTAACAATGATATGCTAGAAAAGATAGATACATCACAACTTGAAAACTATTCTAAGATTGATGATCGCTTTAAAGATTTACCTTATGATCCAACAAATGAATACTCACTTCCTTATATGTGGGGAACAGTAGGGATTGTATATAACACAACAATGGTAGATGAAGAAGTAGATAGTTGGGATATTTTATGGGATCCTAAATATGCGGGCAAAATCTTCATGTATGATAGTGAACGTGAAGGGATTATGGCAGCCCTTAAAAAGCTTGGGTATTCTATGAATACTAGAGATCCAAAAGAGCTAGAAGAAGCTAAGCAAGAACTTATCAAGCAAGCACCATTAGTATTAAGCTATGTAGGTGATGAAGGTAAAGGAAAAATGGTTAGTGGAGAGGCTGCTCTTATGATTTCATGGGCTGGAGATGCTATGGTGATGATAGAAGAAAATCCAGACTTAGCATTTGCTCTTCCTAAAGAAGGAACGAACTTCTTTGTAGATGGAATTGTTATTCCAAAGGGGGCTAAAAATATTGAAAATGCATATAAGTACATTGACTTCTTATGCAGACCGGATATTGCAGCAAGAAATGCTGAGTATATTGGATATTCAACACCACTTAGTGAAGCACGTGCGCTTCTACCAGAAGAAATAAGAGATAGTGAAGTAGCATATCCATCAGAAGAAGAAACAGATAGAATGGAAATGTTTACAGACCCATCAGATGTTATTAAGCTTTATAGTAGTATCTGGATGGAAGCTAAATCGAGTGCATCTAAATAAGTTAATAAATAGGGCTAACGCATAAGTGTGTTAGCCCTATTTTGTTTATCCTTTGTTTTCTCTTAGGATAGGGCTTTAAAAACTTGTAAGATTAATTTATAATGAAAACAATAGATACACCAATACAAAGGAGGGCGTAAGGATGAAAAAGAAACAAATGAATAATGAAGAAATTGAATTCTACACAAAAGAGTATATAGCAGATGAGAATGACACAGATAGCTGTGCAGAAATGGTACCTAATATTGTACCAGTACCAAGACCAAATCCTAATGCATGGACATCATTTATTTTAGGGATTATTGGATCAGTAGCGTGGATTATTCCACTTATTGGTTTACCAGTTACAATTGTAGGAACAGTACTAGGTGCTGTAGGCATGAAAAACAAACGTAGTAAAGGGATTGCAATTGCAGGATTTATCACTAATATTGTATTCTTAACAGCAACAATTGCAGCTGGAGTATTAGAAATTATTTACTTTGCAAAAAAAGCTAAAAAAGATAATTAGTTTATAAAGATACACTTCTAGGTTTCTCTTGCATATTATATCAATAAAGAGAGATTTATCTGATAATCAGCATCTATAATACTTCATTTTTTGTAATATGAAGCAAATAAGATGAGGAGATTAGATAACAATTTCTTCAGTCAGCTAGAATATACTATGTAGGCTAGAAATTGATTAATATGGAGAAAAGGGAGGAAATAGGAGTGTATCAAAAAGTTGTTATTATTAATAGTGAATCGCTAGGTAAAGGTGATGATGGTGTTGGGCAAACTTTACTTGGCGTATTTTTAAGGAAAATTTTAGCTAGCTTAACAAAACCAGATATTATTATTTTTTATAATTCAGGAGTTAAGCTTTTGGCACAAGGTTCAAGATATATGGACATATTAGAGGCACTCGAGATGCAAGGTGTAGAACTATTGGCTTGTGGTACCTGCGTGTATAAAGTATGTGGTCAACATTCGCTAACAGTTGGACGAATTACAGATATGAATGAGATTGCAGATATAGTACTTAATACGAATACGGTTATTACATTATAAGAAGGTATTAGATAAATCCTAAAAAGATTTATCTAATACCTTCTTATCTTGTTAAATATACTAAAATATTGTCAAAATTTCGTAATAATATGGAGAATGTTATATACTCTGGTATAATAAATATAAGAGTTGGATTATGGAGGCAAATATGGAGAATAAGATAAGACAAGGAATTAGATGGCTTATATTTATTGTAGTAGGTATACTCATACAAAGTTTACATATAGAATACATTATAGGAATTAAACTATCGTTTACTGGAATCATTATAGTATTTTTGATCAGGCAGTATTCAACGCATATGGTTTTAATTTCCTTAGCACTTATTTATGCAATTAGTACAACAGTATTTAGTGGACACTTAGTAGATATATTTTTTTTGCTAGAGGCAGTTGTCCTAAGTTGGACCATAAAGCGTAATGATAAGAGTAATTTAGTATTAGTAGACGGCATACTAAGTTTTTTTGTTAAATTACCATTATGTTATCTAGCACTTATATTGGTAAAAGATAGCTACAATCAGCAATATATTAGTTTTGTTTGTATAATACATGCAGTAAATAGTATTATTGCTATTTTAATAGGAGAAGTACTTTATCAGTACACACCTGTATTTTTAGATATATTTAAAAAGGATAAAATACATAAAATTAGATTAAGACAATTTTTATTTCATACAGCGCTTATTATGGTCACATTACCCATTTTATGTAGCATTTATGTGAATGAAAGGAAGAATGAACAATTAGCCTTAAAGCAAATAGAAAGTTATTCTCATGGTGCATTTCAAGTGATTCAAAAAGAAGTGAATAGTTGGAAAAGCAGAGAGAAGCAAAAGTTTATATTATATGATGTAGTTTATAGAGAGAAACTTAAAAGTCTAATGGATGCTAAATTAACTGGAGAAATGGCAGACATTATTTTGACTAATGAGCAACATAAAATATTAGTTACCACTAACGATAAATATAAGGTTAAAAACAAATTTGATATAAAAGATATTAAGAATATAGAAGAAATAGATGATGAATTCTATCGGGTTATTCCTAGCATAGACAGTAAAATGGGAGTAGTTAACCAGTTTATGAATCAATTTTATATTGTTCATCAATATATGGTTAATCCTGATATGCATATGTATGTGCTAATTTATAAGAAGGATTTTTTAGTAAATGACCTACACATAGCTTTAGATGGATTAAAACTTCTACTTATATTATGGGGAATGATTATTGGGGTAGTAGCATTACTGGAAGTAGTTATTTTTAGAAGTATTACACAGTTAGAAGAGGCAACTAAAAACTTGCCAGATCAGCTCTATGATTTGGAACAAATTAAATGGAAGGAAAGTTGTACAGTTGAAATAGGCCTTTTACAAAATAACTTTTATAAAGCTGCTTTTAAACTTAAAGAAATGTTTGAAAGTACTAAGCTATTAAATGAGGAACTTAGTAATTCACAACAAAGACTACAAGAGATTGTTTTTTTAGATACATTAACCCACATCGGAAATCGCCTCAAAATGAGAAGAGATTTAAATGATATTAGAGAGTACGCTTATTATGATTCAAAGCTTACAGGTGTTTTCTTATTAGACATTAACCAGTTTAAACAAATTAATGATACTTTAGGACATGAAAAAGGGGATAAGCTTTTAATAGAAGTAGCTGAGAGGCTAAAAATATTAGAGGATGAACAAGGCTGTAAAGCCTATCGATTAGGAGGGGATGAATTTGTTGTATTAACGCAACAAGATACGTTAGAGCAAATTCAAGTTATAGGTGAGTGCATTGTTAGAGTATTTGAGAGTTCATTTATTATAGATGGAGTGTGTATGCAGGTTAGGGGAAGTATAGGCATGAGCATATACCCTTATCATACAAATGATGTAGATACAGCTATTAAATATGCAGATATGGCTATGTATAGAAGTAAAGAGATAGGGAATACACCTTTAGAAGTATTTAATGAATCTATTAAATTAGAATATATTAAAAGAACTACCATTGAAAAAAGCATTCGTGATGCAATCAACAATAACGAGTTTGAAATGTATTATCAACCAGTCTATGATATTCATACAAAAGAGATTATTAATCTTGAAGCATTATTACGTTGGAACAATAAATATTTAGGACAAGTATCTCCACAAGTATTTATTCCTATAGCTGAAGAATTAGGTTTTATGATGGAATTAGATCAGTGGGTTATTCAAAATGTTTGTAGGCAAATTAAAATGTGGAAACTAGAGGGGAAAAAGGTCCTCCCTGTATCCATTAATATATCTGAGAAGTATTTTAGACAGAAGCCATTCATCATAGCACTTTTAACGATTATAGAACAAGAAGAGGTAACTCCAGAAGATATTTTAATCGAAATTGCAGAAAGTAGTGTTATTGAACAAGCAGAAAGTATGGGTAAGGTGATAGGGGAGTTATACAGCTTAGGAATTAAGGTTATATTAGATGACTTTGGTAAAACTCATAGCTCAATTAGTCAACTAATAGATTTACCTGTAAAACAGTTAAAAGTAGATCATGAACTTATTAAGGGAATAGATTATGATAAAAGAAAACAAACATTAGTAGAGCTTATTGTTCAAATTACAAGTAAATTAGGTATGACAATAATAGCAGAAGGTGTGGAAACAGAGGGAGAATTAGCATACTTAAAATCCGTAGGATGCAATAGTGTACAAGGAAGAGTTATTTGTGAGCCTTCCCCACTAGGCAGAATTAGTGAAATTTTAAGTAATAGGGGGGAGTAAATAATGAAGAAATGTAGTTTAGTGATAGGCATAGTGTTATTACTCTTAACAGGATGCTCAGCATTACATGAAGAGCAAGAGTATGAAATCACTAGTGATAATAAATTAGAAATTTGGAGCTACTATGAGGGGTGGGAAAGTGTAGCAGAGCAATTTAAAAAGAATTATGCAAAAGACATTGAGATAGAGGTTAAAGTATTTGCAAATAATGAATATGTAGATGCATATTTAGATGGATTAAGTAATGAAGAAGGACCTGATATACTTATATTAGATAGCCTACAAATGGGACAGTTTAATACGGTAGATGCTTTTGAAGACTTACAGAGTGAACCTTATAATATAGGAAAGTACCAACAAGATTTTGATACAGGAGCATGGGGGGCAGGACTTGATTTTAGTGACGAGAAAATGATTGCAGTTATGATGGCAAACGCTCCTAAAGTAATGTTTTACCGAGCAGATATTATGAAGGCATATGGCTTCCCAGATGAACCACAAGCTTTAGCAGAGTATCTAGTAGAGCCAGCTCATTATTTAAAAATGGCAGAAACACTGAAAAGAGAGGGCATTTATATGACTCAATGGGCATTAGATCCATTAGGTGTTATGATGTCTTCTATGCCCTATTTTGATAAAGAATACAACTTTGTCATGAATTCTAAACAATTTGTTGAAGGAATAGAATTATGTAGATCCTTTGTAGATAAAGGGCTTGTATCTTATAAGGATATTTGGTTAGAAGAAGGACAAGAATTAATACGTAACAATCAAATGGCCATGCTTTATTTAGGGACTTGGGGAAGTAGTCAAATAGAGGAATGGGTACCGGAACAGGCAGGCCTATGGCGTGTAGCAGAGTTGCCATTTAATACGAATGCTATTAGTAATGGTACTTTGATGGCTATTCCATCTAATAGTAATAATAAGGAACTTGCATGGGAGTTTATTGAAGAATATATATTTGGGGATTTAATGCCTATAGTAAGAAATAGCGTTCCGTGTTATTTACCAAAGCAAGAAATATTTAGTAAAGCAGCTGGAGAAAATGCTTTCTTAGGAGGGCAAAATGAGCAGCGTTTATATTCAGACTTAGCTAGAGAATGTGAGTATGTTAATATCACGCCATTGGATGAAAGTGCATTTAATATTATTAATCAACAGCTTATAAGAGGATTAAATGCAGGACTAAATAGTAAAGTCATTATGGAAAATATAGAAACACAAATAAATACACAACTCAAAGATCAAATAGAGATTTTAAAAGAGTAGACAGAAGGGGCTAGCGGTAAGCTAGCTCCTTTTTTACTGTAAAGCCACTCTGAAAAATAGTATACTATTAATAAAACCAGACAAAACTGAACATAAGATTAATTGATAAATTATAATAAGATTTGAGAGGTGAGAGATATGAAGATATTACATACATCAGATTGGCATCTAGGAAGAACTTTGCATGGATATAGCTTGATTGAAGACCAAAGTTTTATGTTAGAGCAAATGATAGCATATATTCAAGAAGAAAATATTGAACTACTTATTATAGCTGGTGATGTTTATGATAAAGCGTTACCTAATGAAGAAGCAGTAGCACTGTTTAATTATTTTATTAGTAAAGTAATTGGTGAAATGGAACTGCCAACAGTCATCATAGCAGGAAATCATGATAGTAATACACGTCTACACTTTGGTAGTGAACTTTTTGCAAGTAAGCATTTATATATTATAGGAGAATGTGAAAAAGGTTATCACAAGGTAACTTTAAGCAAAGATGAGGAAGTTGATCTTTATCTCATTCCATATATGGAACCTGCTAAAGTACGAGAAATCGCAGGAGATGAATCTATTAAAAGACATGATGAAGCCATGCGCTATTTAACAGGAGAGATTCTAAAAGAAAAAAGAGAAGTACCAACTATTTTAGTTGTACATGCTTTCGTAGCAGGGGGAGACTTATCTGATTCTGAACGCAGACTTTGTGCAGTTGGAACAGCAGAAATGGTTGGAGCAGATTGTTTTAAACCTTTTACCTATACTGCATTAGGTCATTTACACAACCCACAAAAAGTAGGCGCAGAAACGATTAGATATAGCGGTTCTTTACTCAAGTATTCAGTATCTGAGGCAAATCAACGCAAAGGCTTTGTAAAGTTAGATGTTACAAAAGATGGATTAGATAAAATAGAAGAAATAAGTTTACCGCCTAAGAGGGATTTAAAAGTGATTCAAGGTCCATTAGAAGCACTTATAAAGACAGCAGCAGAACTTCCAGAGATTAATAGACAAGATTATGTCTATGCAAAAGTAGAAGGTAAACCTGTAGAAGATGTAGTAGGTGTATTACGTCAAGTTTATCCTTTTATACTAGGTGCTGAATTTGTATCTGTGAAAACAAAGCAAGGTGAACAAGTAGAAAGACAAAGTGAGTTTGAGGCTCAGAAGAAAAAATCCTTAACAGAGTTATTTACAGATTTTATGAGTTACGTTGGAGAAGTAGATTTAAGTGACGATGAAGTAGATTATATGAATCAAGTGATTCGTGAGATTGAGGAGGGGAAAAATGAGGCCTAAGATATTAACCATGCGTGCATTTGGTCCTTATGGAGGTACCGAAACAATAGATTTTACATTACTTGAAGATACAAATATGTTCCTTATTCATGGGCCAACAGGGTCAGGGAAGACAACCATTTTAGATGCTATTTGCTATGCACTTTATGGACAAACCAATGGTGGCGAGAGAACTGCTGAAAGTATGAGAAGTAAGTTTGCAGCGTCAGACGAGTCGGCAGAGGTTACGTTAACCTTCCTATTAAAAGGGGATGAATATAAAGTTATTAGATCTCCTCGTTTTGAACGTCCTAAGAAAAGAGGAGAAGGCTTCAC
The DNA here is from genome assembly GCF_027857615.1 of Holtiella tumoricola. Lineage (NCBI taxonomy): Bacteria > Bacillati > Bacillota > Clostridia > Lachnospirales > Cellulosilyticaceae > Holtiella > Holtiella tumoricola. Next base: position 91,215 of record NZ_JAQIFT010000045.1, on the reverse strand, counting down.
TGTAGAAGAAGGTAAAGCATTACTCTATAAAAAAGAAGATGACGAATATAAACTTGTAGCAGCAAGACTTCAAGAGGTAGATCGTAGAATAGAGGAACTACTTGTCTTTAACATTGATCAATTCAGACAAGTGATTATGATTGCACAAAATAAATTTAGAGAACTTTTAACTGCAGATAGTAAAGCGAGACAAAAGATTCTCCAAGACATTTTTGAGACAGGCATCTATCAAAGTGTTGAGAAAAAGCTAGAAGAACGTAGTAGCAAATTAAATGAACAAATGAAAGCTAAGAACGTTCAGTATGAAATATTTATGAGTAACCTGAAAGAAATAGAGCATGAAGAGCTTAAGTTTTATCTAGAAACAAAAATTCTAAAAAATGCACCAGAGGTTAGCCGTATTTTAACAGAGTTAAATGAACAATACTCCGTACAGCTAGATGAGTCTAATACACAGGCAACAGATATTAAAGTAGCTTTGGATAAAGCTCAACAATCTCTACTTATACAAAATGAAAAATACGCAGCATTCAAGCAATTAGAACAGCTACAAGAAGCGTTAAAGATTCATTTAGAGGAAAAAGAGACAATAAAAACTTATCAAGAACAAGTAAGCAAACTAGAACAAGTTGTTCCACTTGTAACCATAGAAGAAGAAGGGAATAAGTTTAAAGAAGGGGTAGCAAAGACAAAAGAAGCACTTATAACACTTCAGTCAGAGCAACAAGTACTAAATGAACAACTAGGACAGTTAGAGAACACTCAAAAAGAATATGAAGCTAAACATGAGGAAATAGAAACACAAAAAGGGCATATTATTAAGTTAGAAGGATATGTGCCTAAGATGGATGCACTGGACCAACTTCAACAAGATATTCTCAAAAAAGAAGCAGATATAGTAGCTTTTAATGCTAAAAAGGAGCAGTTAGTAGAGGCATTCACTGCCAAAGAGCAACAAATTAAAGTAATAGAAGAGCAGTTAAAAGAAAAAGAAGTATTTAATAAAATCATTTCAGATACACAGGTGAATTTACAACAAGTAGACTATATTCTTGATTTTAAGAAGGAACAAGCACGTAAACAAGAAGAGCGCTTACAACTTCTAGGGCAGTACAAAGTACTTGGTGGAGAAATTAAAGCACTTAAGCTACAAGAACTAGCTAAGCAACAAGAACATGATCTTTATGTAGAACAGTGGATGAGCGGACAAGCAGGTATACTAGCAGAAAAGTTAGAGGACAATACTCCTTGTCCAGTATGCGGAAGTATGGAGCATCCTCGTAAAGCAGTTAAACTTCAGAATGAAGTGACTATGGAAGATATCAAAAGAATAGAAGCCATAAAAAATCAATTACTTACACAAATGAGTAAGAAGGAAGAAGAGCAAAATGGTATTCTTACACGAGGCAAGAGCATACAAGAAGATATTACTGTAATTGAGAGTAAGCTTAAAAATTATGAAATACAAATAAGTGTATCTGTAGAAAATATTACTGTAGAGTATAAAGAAAATCTTCAAAAAACACTTGAAGAAGCTAAAGTCAAAATCACACAACTTCAGCAGTTAGAACTTAAATTAGCTTCTGATAAGAAAGAAAAAGAAACATTACAGACAACATTAGAATCTATCAAAGAGAAGTATCACAATGATCAAATTGAAATAGAAAAAGACAAAAGTAAATTAGAAGAAATTAAGAAAGAAGTACCACAAGATCTTAGATCAAAAGAAGCACTCTTAGAATCTATTCAAAGTCTAAAGTCTATCCAAGCTCAGTATGAGAATAGCTATAAGCTTTTACAACAAAAGCTTCAGGAGACAAAAGAGAAGCTTTCACTTCTAAAAGGAACATTAGAACAAAAAAATCTTTACTTAGCGGAACAAGAAAATGGCTTAGAAGATGCACATAAACGATTTAAGGATGCATTGGAGCATTCAAATATCTTAGGTTTAGAAAGCTATCAAGCATTGAAGGGAGAGGTTGTTCATCTAGAAAATTTAAAGCAACAAATAGCATCTTATGAACAACAAACAGCTATATTAAATAGTAAAAAGGAAATGCTAGAAGCACAAGCGCAAGGCTTTAAATTAGAAGATTTTGAAACTGTAAAAGTAGAATTTGAACAATTAACTAACAAGAAAGAAGAACTACAACTAGCAATAGTAGAGCTGACTAGACAGCTCAAACTTTACGAAGAAGTACAAACAGGAATAGAAAAGCTTTATGAAGAAAGCGAAGAAGTTGCACGTAAACAACATGTTATAGGTACAATGACTGCTATGGCAAAAGGAAAGAATAGTAAAGGGCTTTCTTTTGAACGTTATATTCAAAGTAGTATATTTGATGAAGTCTTAGAAAGTGCAAATCAAAAATTAAGACCAATGACTACATCTAGATATGAGCTTTATCGTACAGATGACTTACGTCGTAAAAATGCACAAGCAGGATTAGATATAGCAGTTATTGACCATTATGTAGGGCAAACAAGACCGGTCAATACATTGTCCGGTGGAGAAAGCTTTATGGCAGCTTTAGCCTTAGCACTGGGACTTGCAGATGTCATATCAAGACTTGCTGGGGCATCTAGCTTAGATACCATGTTTATTGATGAGGGATTTGGAACACTAGATGAAGAAGCTCTAGAATTAGCTATCAAAACACTTCTGAATTTACAAGATACAGGACGCTTGGTAGGGATCATTTCACACGTTAAAGAACTAAGGGAGCAAATCCCAGCACGCCTTGAAATTGTAAGCACTCACAAAGGAAGCACGGCCACTTTCAAGTTATAAAAAATACTATCATTACCCTATAAAATAATGTATATTATAATAATAACGAAGATAGCGGCAGTCAAGGAGTGAAATAAATGAATAAAACGAATATCATCCATTTATTAGCACAGAAGATAAATAAAACATTTATATTAGAAAATGAATGGATGAATCAACATACGACCTTCAAAATAGGTGGCCCAGCAGATTTATATGTTGTGCCTCAAACAGAAGAAGAATTGATGCATGCTATAAAAGTATGTAAGCAAGAACAAATACCTTATTATGTCATTGGAAATGGAAGTAATTTACTTGTTACAGATAAGGGATATAGAGGCGTTATTATTGAAGTATATAAAGCATTAAGTGATATAGAAGTAAAAGGTAATTGTATTACAGCTTATGCAGGTGCATTGCTCTCTCGCATTGCAAATAGTGCATATGATCATAGTTTAACAGGATTTGAATTTGCTCATGGTATTCCAGGCACACTAGGTGGAGCAGTTACAATGAATGCAGGTGCTTATGATGGTGAGATGAAAGGTGTCTTAGTAGAAGCTACAATCATTGATGAAAATGGGGTACTTAAAACACTTAGCCTAGAGGAATTAAAACTTGGATACCGTACGAGTATTGTAGGTGAAAAGGGTTACACTGTAGTAAAGGCAACTATTAAGCTTGAATCAGGTGACCAAGATGCAATTAAGGCTAAAATGAAAGACTTGATGCAACGAAGAAGAGATAAACAACCATTAGAGTATCCAAGTGCAGGAAGTACCTTTAAAAGACCAGAAGGCCACTTTGCAGGGAAGCTGATTATGGATAGTGACTTAAGAGGATACCAAGTAGGTGGTGCACAAGTATCAGAAAAACACTGTGGATTTGTTATTAATACAGGCGGTGCCACTTATGAAGATATTAAGACTTTAATCGAAAATGTACAAAAGTGTGTGAAAGAGAAGTTTAATGTACAACTTGAGACTGAGGTCAAAGTGATAGGAGAAAAATAAAGCATGGAATTCATTATCGTTACGGGAATGTCAGGGGCAGGTAAAAGTACCGCAATCAATTGTTTTGAAGATATGGGATATTATTGTGTAGATAATTTGCCACCTATGCTTATACCTAACTTTGTTAGTTTGATTGTAGATAAGAAGCAACAATATGATAAAGTTGTATTAGGCATAGATATTAGAGGCGGTATTTTGTTTGATGATTTATTTACAAGTTTAAAAGAACTTAAATTAGCTGGATATGAATACAAAATTATATTTTTTGACTGTGCTGATGAAGAACTTGTTAAACGCTATAAAGAAACACGTAGACTTCATCCCCTTGCACGTAACGAGCGTATTCAAGAAGGCATTGAGAAAGAAAGAGCAATTTTAACAGAGGTTAAAGATAAATCAGATTATATTATCGATACAACACATCTTTTAGCTAAGGATGTAAAAGATGTGTTGCACGATATAGTTATTGAAAAAAATGATTTTAAAAATTTAATGATTACTATTTTAGTATTTGGATTTAAATATGGTGTACCTATTGATGCGGACTTAGTATTTGATGTTAGATTTATTCCAAATCCATATTATATACCTGAACTAAGACCACTTACAGGAAATGAGAAAGAAATACAAGACTATGTTATGCAATATGAGGTAACAACTACATTTTTAGATAAACTAAAGGATATGGTAGACTTCCTCATTCCACACTATACAAAAGAAGGCAAAAATCAATTGGTGATTGGGATCGGCTGTACAGGCGGAAAGCATCGTTCTGTCGTACTAGGAAATGCACTTTATCAATATTTAAAAAATAGTGGTAATGCAGTAACCGTTCAGCATAGAGATATAGATAAAGATAGTAAACGAGGTAAATAACATGAATAAAAGTTCCTTGAAAGTAGTTGCTATAGGTGGCGGAACAGGTTTATCAACTATGCTTAGAGGTATCAAAAAGCATACATCAGATGTTACTGCAATAGTAACAGTATCTGATAATGGTGGGGGTTCTGGCATCTTAAGAGAAGAAATGAATATGGTTCCACCAGGGGATATTCGTAACTGCCTAGTAGCACTTGCAAATACAGAACCTATTATGAAAGAACTTTTGCAATATAGATTTAAAGATGGAACATTAAAAGGTCAAAACTTTGGAAATCTATTCTTAGCGGCACTTGCAGATTTAAGTGGAAACTTCGAAAAAGCAGTGCAAGTAACCAGTAAGGTACTGGCTATAACAGGAAAAGTATTACCAGTTACATTAGAAAATGTACAACTCTATGCAACATTTGAAAATGGTGATTGTGTAGAAGGTGAAACTCAGATTGTTGAATATAGTAAGGCACATCATAAAATGATTACAGATATAAGATTAGAACCTAAAAATCCACAACCAGCAGAAGAAGTAATAGAAGCGATTGAAGAAGCAGAAATCCTCCTTCTTGGTCCAGGTAGCTTATATACAAGTATTGTACCTAACTTATTAATAGAAGAAGTTGCCAATGCAATTAGAAATTCAAAGGCTCGTAAGATATATATTGCTAATATGATGAGCCAACCAGGTGAAACAACAGGATTTACAGTAGAGGATCATGTTGAAGAACTTGAAAAATTCATAGGTGAAGGTACAATTAATACAGTTATTGTAAATAACGAGAATATTCCAGAGGAATACTTGAAAAAATACATTGAAGATGGCGCACACATGTTACACTTCGATGCAGAACATCCAATTTGGCAGGCTAAAAAGCGTATTGAAGCACCGCTTGTACGTATTAATCATGAAAAACAATATATTAGACACAATCAAGATAAGTTAGCCGAATATATTTTTAATGATGTTTAAATAATAAACAGTATCTAAAGAGGTGACAAAATGTCTTTTTCTGCAGATGTACGTAAAGAACTTACTGAAATTACAGGAGAAGCAAGGCACTGTATGATTGCTGAAATCGGAGCTTTTCTTTTAATGGCAGGGAAAATAGAGTTCGAAAGAGGTACTTTTAGCATTCGGATTCATACAGAAAATGAAGCTATTGCTAGAAAATACTTTACAATGATTAAAAAAACTTTTAATATTAATACTGAAGTTATTTTAATTACGCATAAAAATAAAAGTAGACAAACCTATCTTCTGAAAACCATGGACTCTAAGGATGCAGAGAAGATTCTTCTCGCTACAACAATTCTGAAATATGAAGGCAACCTCCCAGTGTTAAGGCAACACATGGATTATATGATGGTTCAAAGCATATGTTGTAAAAGGGCTTATCTTAGAGGGTCTTTTTTAGGCGGAGGCTCAGTAAGTGATCCTGAAAAAGGCTATCATTTCGAATTTGTAACATTGTATCATGAGAATGCAGAATATTTACAGACTACAATGAATCACTTAGAAATGGATGCTAAAATAGTGACCCGAAAAGGCAGTTATGTGGTATACTTGAAAGAAGGGGCACAGATTGTAGATTTGCTTAACGTTATAGGAGCACACATTGCTCTAATGCAATTAGAAAATATAAGGATTGTAAAGGAAGTACGTAACAATGTTAATAGATTGGTCAACTGTGAGACAGCCAATCTTAAAAAAACTGTATCGGCAGCAGTAAGACAAGTTCAAGACATTGAGTATTTAAGAGATACTATTGGCTTATCTGCACTTCCAGAAAACCTTGAGCAAATTGCAAGATTTAGATTAGAGTATTCAAGTGCAACGCTTAAAGAGCTAGGAGAGCTTCTGTCACCACCTGTAGGGAAGTCAGGAGTAAATCATAGACTAAAAAAATTGAGTGAAATTGCAGATCAAATAAGGGAACAAAGAGGAGGAAAGATTAAATGATTAAGGAAAAAGTAACTGTAGGTCTTAAAAATGGTTTAGAAGCAAGACAAGCTGCATTATTTGTACAAATTGCTAGTAAATTTGAAAGCCACATTGCTGTAGTAGTAGATGAAAAAAATGTTAATGCAAAAAGTATTATGGGTATGATGTCTTTAGGTACTATAAAAGGTGCTGCTATTGAGCTTGTAGTAGATGGTGAAGATGAACAAGCAGCTTTAGAAGCTTTAAATAAGTTCTTAACAACTGAAGAAATAGGTGAATAATAAATGAGGAGGTGTTGAAGAAACCCCTCCTTTTTTTGTGAAAAAATTTGTTGCAGAGTTTGCTTAAGGTATATAGACAAATAAGAATAGATATAATATAATATGTTAAAAGATAATTATTATTAATTACTGGAGGTATAACTCATGGAACAATTAAACCAAGATGTTAAAGATAAATTAGAAAAAGTATGTGTATGTCGTGGAATTACAAAGGAATCAATTAAAAATAGTATTAGAAATGGCAATAAAACAGTAGAAGCTGTAGCAGAAGATACAGGAGCAACTAAAGGTGGATGTAAAGGCTTTAGATGTAAAGGTAAAATTGAAGATCTTATTGCTGAGTTTGGAACAGAGTGGAATTAATCCACTCTGTTTTTTTGTTTATTAAGTTAGAGTAGGAGAGTAATACTATTTAAGTGAAGAACTATATATATGATCTTATTTGATGATATACTAATAGAAAGAATGATTAAATTGGAGTGAGTAAGAGATGGCATATACAATTGGTAAAGTAGCTGAAAGAGTAGGGCTTAGTACATATACATTACGTTATTATGAAAAGGAAGGTCTTCTGCCAGGTATTCAGAAAAATGGACAAGGAATTAGAATATATCAAGAAGATGATATCTTTTGGATTGAGCTTATAAAATGTCTAAAGGAGACAGGTATGTCTATTGCTGATATTCATTATATTGTTGAGTTAAGTATGGAAGGGGAGCATACAATACCTCAAAGAAAACAGATTTTAAATGCACATAAGAGGCAATTGCAAGAACAGATGGAGATTATTCAAAGAAGTGTTCATAAGATAGATAAAAAAATAGAATGGTATGATGGTAAAACTAAAGAATGTGAATAGATAAGTATATATTTTAATATATGTTTGTATAAAAGCATTGACTTAGAGTGAACTATAAGGTGTAAGGTAAAAGAAGAGATTAAGAAAAAAGGAGATACTTATTTATGTTAAATTTTGAATTTCATAACCCTACACATATTATTTTTGGTAAAGACACCTTAAAAGAACTTTCAAAGCAAGTTCCACAAGATGCTAAAGTACTTATTCTTTATGGTGGTGGAAGCGTTAAACGCTTTGGTACCTTAGATCAAGTAAAAACTTATTTAGAAGGACGCCAAATTTTTGAATTTGGTGGGATTGAACCTAATCCACAATATGATACATTGATGAAGGCAGTAGAAATAGTTAAACAAGAAAAGATTAATTTCTTACTTGCTGTAGGTGGCGGCTCTGTAATGGATGGAACTAAATTTGTATCTATTGCTTCGACTTATGAAGGCGAGAATAAAGAAGAACTGTTTAGCTATGGGACAGTACCAGCAGAAGTGGCTCCATGTTTACCAATAGGAACAGTTGTAACATTACCAGCAACAGGTTCAGAAATGAATAATGGAGGGGTTATTACCTCAAGGCTAGGTAAGCTTGCTATTTTTAGTCCAAAAGCTTTCCCAGTATTCTCAATTTTAGATCCAGAACTGACTTATACATTACCAGAAACACAGGTGGCGAATGGGATTGTAGATACTTTTATTCATACAGTAGAGCAATATGTAACATTACCATCAGAGGCTAGGTTCCAGGATCGTACAGCAGAGGGGATACTACAAACACTTATCGAGATTGGAAAAACAACAATTGATAATCCAACAGATTATGATGCGAGGGCAAACCTTGTATGGTGTGCAACAATGGCACTCAACGGGCTTATTGGAGCAGGTGTACCACAAGACTGGACAACACACTCAATAGGTCATGAAATCACTGCACTATATGGCATTGACCATGCCAAAACGCTAGCAATCCTTCAACCTTCTATTTGGAATGTACGAAGAGAACAAAAACAAGCTAAATTACTTCAATATGCAGAACGTGTATGGGGTATTAGTGAAGGTGAGATAGATACCCGTATTGACCAAGCTATTAAGAGAACACGTGATTTCTTTGAAAGCTTAGGTATTGCTACACACTTAAGTGATTATGGAATAACTGAAGAAGGTATAAATGATATTGTAGATGCACTTGAAAGACATGGAATGACACAACTTTCTGAAACGGGAGAAGTAACTTTAGAAGTAAGTCGTAAAATCCTAGAAGGTGCAATGTAAGAGTAATGAAAGTAGGAGCCACGAAGTATGTGGCTCCTTTTTCTATGAGAAGTTTAAAGGAATAAATATTTGTTTAAGTGAGGGGGTGCTTATATTTAGTCTACTTACGTGAGTTGGCCAGTTGGATTCTCCTTCACCTGCTTCACTTCGCTTTCAGAGAAATGTAACTCATTCAAAAATAATAACGGTGTGAACTCACTTCGTTCAGACAGCACACCTAAAACCACTATTTTTTCATTTCGAACATTTCTTATCTGAAAGCTACGTAGGCAGATTCCGGAGAACACACCTATCCAGCTCACTGAATCAAGTTTACGAATATGCCTCCCTCACTTTGTGGACTGTGCCGGAGGAGAGATTACTAAACTGCATGTAGCTTATATTCTAAGTCCATCCTCGAAAAAAGCTCCAGTGAGGTTACTCACGTATTACCGCCCTTTTCTACTCACGAAGGTAAGTTTTCACTTCCAGTGACACCCCGTGGTGAAGAGATAGGAGTAAATGTTTCTTCTTCGGAAGGCAAAAACTTGCAGGTATCAATGCCTTTTGCTACTGGGTTAAGTAAGACACGCTTTGTAGAATTGATAGTGCTTTTGATTTAAACTTCTAAATGATTAAGCACTTTCACGTGAAAGATGTTTAGAAAATACATCATGTAGTTTAGCTATTTTTCTATCTGAAGGGGCTATTATGTGATGGGCTGTAAGGTGAGTTATTGTATGGAAACTTCCTCCGCAGCCTCTCTTAAAAGTTGAGGACTAAAAGTTGGAATATAATAAGCTTGCCTACATGCCCTCACACTTAACCCAATATTTAATTGCTATAATCTACGATATCCTTAAATAACTAAAAAGAGATAAGAGAATAAACGAAAAGATGGAGATTTATGGTAATCTATGCATATACTTTAATATGAAAGAGTTTTAGGAGAAGCTTTATAAGAGTAAATTTATAGTGAAATATAATTTGTGTCAGAGTATAATAAGATGGCGTGTTAATATCAAAACGTTTATTTATTTAAAATTTATGCATATAAAGGGGAGGCGGAACAATGATGAATTTTATATTACGAGGCAGCGTATGTTATTCAAAATCTCCAACTGAACTTGTTACATTAGAGAAGGGGTATGTTGTTTGTAAGGATAATGTATGTGAAGGGGTTTATACAGAAATACCTGAAGCATATAAAGCATATCCAGTAAAAGATTGTGGGGAGCGTATAATCATACCTGGAATGGCAGATCTTCATACTCATGCACCACAATATACATTTAGAGGATTAGGGATGGATAAGGAGCTTTTAGATTGGCTAAATGCTTATACCTTCCCTGAAGAAGCAAAATATGAAGATGAAGGCTATGCACGACAAGCTTATCAAAAATTTGCTTCCGACTTAAAGCAAACAACAACAACGCGTGCATGTATCTTTGGAACAATCCATCCACATAGTACAGAAATATTAATGGAACAGCTAGAAGCTACAGGGCTTATTACGTACGTTGGTAAAGTCAATATGGACCAAAATGCACCAGATTATTTATGCGAGAGTAGTGCGGCAGAATCTGTTATTGCAACAGAGAAATGGATCAATACAGTTCAAAGTAAATTCAAAAATACGAAGCCAATGATTACACCAAGATTTGTACCATCTTGCTCGGGAGAGCTATTAGAAAAACTACATGATGTGCAAGAAAAATATCAGCTACCAGTGCAATCTCACCTATCAGAGAATATGGGTGAAATCCAATTAGTACAAGAACTATTTCCACAAAGTAGTTGTTATGCAGATGTATATCATCAATATGGATTAATAGATAAAGAGTGTAAGACTGTTATGGCACACTGTGTTTATTGTTCAGAAGAAGAAATGAAGCTTTTAAAAGAGAATCAAGTGTATGTTGCACATTGTCCTGAGTCAAATGCCAATCTTGCATCAGGCATTGCGCCAATTCGTAAGTATATGGAGCATCATATTCCTATTGGGCTAGGAAGTGATGTAGCAGCAGGAAGTAAGCTTTCTATTTTCTATGCTATGCAAGATGCCATTGTTATGTCTAAAATGAGATGGCGCTTAGTAGACAATAGCCTAGCACCATTAACTTTTGAAGAGGCCTTCTACCTAGCAACTAAAGGTGGTGGAAGTTTCTTTGGAAAAGTAGGAAGTTTTGAGCCAGGTTATGAATTTGATGCAGTCATACTAGATGATAAGAATTTAGAAACACTGTTACAATTAAGTATTAAAGAACGAGCAGAAAGAATGATGTATCTAGCAGATGATAGAAATATTGTTGGTAAATATGTAGCAGGAAAAGAAGTATAATAAAAGAATAATTAAACAGCTTATAAAAGAGGTTAAAACATAAACAAATGATAGTGTTTATGTTTTAACCTCTTTTATTTTAGCTAAGGAAGTAGTACCTATTTGAACATTTTTATAGATGTAAGTAAATGATTGCTATATCTTGGCAAGATGTATCTTAAAGTTTAAATGTGTTAAAATGCTGCTTAAAGTGGATGTCTATTTATATATTTGTGTAGAATGGGAAAATATAACATATAAAAAATTAAGTAAAAGGGAAAATAATGAGTAGTTAGAGTGTCTATATAAATGAAAGCAAAAAAGGAGGGCACTATGAAAGAAAAGGAATTGATACAAGGCATACAAACAGGCCAAGTATTTTATTATGAGAAATTAATAGATTGTTATGCCTCTTACATATCTAGGGTAGTCATAAAGGTTGCTGGGAGCCGTCTTACTAAAGAAGATATGGAGGAGATTTGTGCAGATGTATTTATTAAAATGTGGGAGAACAAAGACAAGCTTAATATTGGAGAAGGTACATTAAAAAGTTATTTAGGTGCAATGGCGAGGAATAAAACGATTAATAAATTGAGAGCCATAGGAGGTAAAGTGATATTACCTTTAGAAGAAGATGAAATTAAATATAGAGGAATAGCAGAAGAAGGTATACCAGAAAATGAAATGTTAGCCAAGGAAGAACATGCTTTGATTATGGATGTCATTAGAAGTTTACCTGAGCCTGATGGAGAAATTTTTATAAGAAGATATTTTTATCTAGAAAAATTATCAGAGATTGGAAAGGCTTTAGGGATTGAAGTGGCTACAGTTGGAACTAAACTTCATAGAGGAAAACAAAAATTGCAAAAGGTTTTTAAAGAGAGGGGTGGCCTTGGTGAATAAGAAGATTACCGAATTAATGGATGAGCTAGATATAGACTTATTAGAGAATATCAAATTAGAAGAAGAGAGAGAAGGTAAGCAATTAGATTTGACTCGAATTAAAGAGAAAGCTATGGCAGGTATTTCACAGCAGCAGGTAGTATCCTTTGAAAAGAAGAAAGAAGAGAAGAAAAAATTAAAAGGACGCAAAAGATACTTCTTACCACTTATTGCTCTAATAGGAATTATGGCTATTACAGTAGTTGCAGTGGGAACTAATGAACAGCTTAGAACATTGTGGGGGGAATCATTTAGTTTAATAGAGAAAGAAGCACAGAGTGTACAAAAGCAATTTATTGCAGAAGGTATTATATTTAAGGTTGAAGAAGCGGTCATTGATGATAAATCAGGTATTATTATAACTAGCTTTGAAAGAGAAGATGGTAAAACATTTGAAAAAGAAAGTATGCCATTAAGGATACAACTTCATATCAATGAGTCAGGAGGCTTAGGATGGGGAAGCCAACACTACTTATCTGAAGATGGTAAGAAGCTTTTTAGTGTGATACAAGTCTCAGGAGATAAAAAGCTATCTGGAAAAGATATAGAGTTAACAGCATCATGTCTTGGAAAATGGGAGGCTGGACATACCACAACCCGGTTAGATTTAAATAAAGCCTACGAAGAAAGTAAAAAAGTTGTATCTGATGATAAAGCATGGGAAGAATATAGCATAGATCAAGGATTAGGTTTGACAATAAGTGAAGAGATACCACAATTTAAGTTAGATCAAGTAAGATTTATAGATGATGTACTTCATATTATTACAAGTTATCAAGATTCAATAGGAGAAGAACTCTTACAAACCCATGTAAAGTTAATCGATACTCGTACGGGAGCAGAAATAGAGTATAATAGCGGTAGTGGAACTTGGGACACTACAAATGGATTGCATAAAATGAGTGACCAATTTGAAGATATAACAGAAGCGGACTTACCATACTTAGAAATGGGAGTAGACTATGATTATTTTAATTTGATATCTGATGGGAAATGGCAAGTAACCTTTAGATTAGATTCTAATCATAATACAAAACGTATTAAACTCAATGTAATAATTGAAAAAGACAATTTAAAAGTTAAAATTAATGAAATTAAACTATCAGCATTAGGTGTGAAGATAGAAGGTAGCAAAAATACAGAACTTATGAAAGACTTATCAGGTTATTTACTGATGAAAGATGGGCGCAAGTTGGGACTATTTTCTAATAGTATGAGTACACGATTTAATTTATGGTTTACTCAGCATCTGAATGTACAGCAAGGTGTGATCATTGAAGAAGATAGTAAAGATACAACTAGTGAGCTAGGAAATGAAGTAGATAAGGTAGGAATCAGTAATGATGAAAGCATTTTATCAGATCATAGTATAAGCTTTAGTACAATGGGAGGGAAAGAAATAAGTTTGCCCAATTTAATTGATGTGAATCAAGTTGAAAGTATTGTAATAGAAGATACAATAATTCCGATAAGATAGCAACATTATTTTGGATTATTTGATATAATTATAAATGAATAATAGATAACAGGGAGATAAACACTATGACACAAATGAAACATATGACATGGTATGAATTTAATGAAAGAAAAGATAAAGATGTTGTAATATTACCAGTAGGTTCAGTAGAGCAGCACGGGCCTCATTTACCGTTATTTACAGATACAATTATATCAGAAGGTTTTGCAGAACTTTTAGCACAAGAGGTAAATGGGATTGTGATGCCTGCTATTAACTATGGCTATAAATCACAACCAGCTTCAGGCGGTGGTCCTTTATTCCCAGGGACAATTGACTTAAATGGTGTAACTTTAATTGCACTTGTACAAGATATTTTAGAAGAACTCATCCGTGATGGTGTAAAGCAAATAGCTGTAGTGAACTCTCATTTTGAAAATCAGGCCTTCTTATTAGAGGCGATTGATCTAGTAAGTAGACATATGCCAGAAGGGACAAAGATTGTCATGATGAGTTGGTGGGATCTGATTACACAAGAGACAATAGATAAGGTATTTGATGAAGTACCTTTCCCAGGTTGGGCATTAGAACATGCAGCAATCACTGAGACTTCTCTTATTTTAAAATTTGCACCAGAAACTGTGCATATGGACAGACTTATTGAAGAAAAAATTGAAGAAGTACCAACATATCAGGTTTATCCAATTCCAAAAGATTTAGTACCAGCTTCTGGTCTTTTATCTATTGGAAGAACAAGTTCACAAGAAAAAGGTGAACTCATTATAGCAGAAGCTTTAAAGGGTATGGTATCAATTGTTAATAAAGAGTTTAAGAATTAATAGATAAAGAGTTTGTAATAGGTAAATAATATCTTTGAAAGGATGTGTGTACCTATGTATCAAAACAAGCCAGGTTCTAACAACCCAATGCAAAAAGGAAAACGTAGACAAAAACTTCATGATGAACAAAATAATCATGGAGAGCCAGAGAAAAAAACTTCATACAAATAGTAAGTAAAAGAGGATAGTTCATCTTAACAGAGGAATTATCCTCTTTTATTATAATCATTAAAAATAAATAATACCTATATAGGTAATTATAAATATATAATGAATAAAGTTAGACATTTGAGTAAGTATGGATGAAGAAAGGAAATATAAAATGGTAGGAACTATAGATGCAGCATTAGGACAACAAATTGTAGATGCAATTAGTCAAGTTGTAGAAAAAGATATTAACTTTATAAATAAACAAGGTATTATCATTTCTAGTACAGATAAGACACGTATAGGAAGTTTTCATGAAGCTGGGTATGAAGCAATAATAACAAGACGTATGGTAATGGTACAAAACGAGAGAAATTTTGAAGGGGCTAAGAGAGGTGTCAATTACCCTATTATTATAGATAACGAGGTCTTTGGGGTAATAGGTATTACAGGTAATCCAGAGACAATTATGAAATATGGATTTTTAGCATCTAAGATTACAGAAATTTTTATTAAAGAAGAACAGATCATGGGACATTATGAATCTAGAAAGAAAATGATTCAGCATCTGATGAATATGTGTATTTATGAAAAAGGCGCTAACAAAGAAGCTATTGAGCATATGATGCAAAGACTTCATATAAAAGCAGGTGAATTATATCAGTGTATTGTGGTTGAAACATCTAAAAAATATGCAGATTTTATAGAAATAGAAAATAGGATTTATAAACTTTTAGGTGAATATAATGTGGAACTTTATATGTACAATTACCCTAATCATTTTATTATTTTAATCCCTAAAAAGAGAATGACAGAGCTGAAAAAACTCATGCCTAGGTTAGATGAATATGATCAAAGAAGTATATACTGTGGGATAGGCGTACCAGAGACACTAGAACATATTAAAGATGCTTATGATTCAGCATTATTAGCACTTAAATATGCTAAGCGTAATGAGCAATTTATAGTAGATAGCAGTGAGCTAGATATTGAGCTTATACTTGAAAGTTTGCCAAAATCAACAAAAGATAAATATATAAGTACAGTAGTAGGGAGCTTAACAGAGGAAGAGATTGAACTTTTAAATTGTTACTATGAATGCAATATGTCTTTGAAAGAGACAGCAGAACGTCTTTTTATTCACAAAAACACAGTACAATATCGATTAGATAAGATTCAAAATAAAATAGGTATTAATCCTCGTAATTTTAAACAATCTATTAGGATTTATCTAGGAATTTATATGAAAGGCATGCAATAGAATTTGTTATGTGTAACAGATATAGGGGGTAAGTATACATTATAATTGGTATTTGGAACATAGTTATTTATTTGTCATATAGTATAATGTGTACAAAAGGAGTGATCAAACGTGAAAATAGTTGTGGCAATTGACTCATTAAAAGGTAGTTTAACATCAATAGAAGCAGGTAATGCAATTAAACAAGGTATCTTGAATATAGATCATACGGCACAAGTCATTATCAAACCACTTGCAGATGGAGGAGAAGGAACTGCGCAAGCACTAGTAAGTGGAATGGGTGGTAGTATGCAAACACTAGAGGTAACAGGTCCTTTAAAAGAGCGTGTAAATGCTAGATATGGTATGTTAGAAGGTCATGAAACAGCTATTATTGAAATGGCAGAAGCAGCTGGACTTCCTCTTGTTCCAATGAACGATAGAAATCCACTTTATACAACAACTTATGGTGTAGGTGAGATTATTCGAAAATGTATTGAAGAGGGATGTAGAAAATTTATTGTAGGTATTGGTGGAAGTGCTACTAATGATGCAGGTATAGGCATGCTTATGGCATTAGGATTTAAATTTATAGATATTAACGGACAAGAAGTAGGACAAGGTGGACAAGGGTTAGAACAAATAGTAGGAATTGATACAAGCAAAGTACTACCAGAGCTTAGAGAATGTGAATTTAAAATAGCATGTGATGTAGATAATCCTCTTTATGGAGAAAATGGAGCAGCAGCTATTTATGGGCCTCAAAAAGGAGCAACACCAGAGATGGTAGAACGTTTAGATCAAGGTCTACGAAACTTTGCAGAGGTTGTAAAAACATTTAAGCAACAAGACTTTTCACAAGTTCCTGGTGCAGGAGCAGCAGGGGGACTAGGATTTGGATTTATGGCATTCTTAAATGGGAAATTAGAATCCGGTATTCAAATTATTCTTAAAGAAATTAAATTAGAAGAAGACTTAAAAGATGCAGATTTAGTTATTACAGGAGAGGGAAGACTGGATAATCAAACAGCTATGGGAAAAGCTCCAATAGGTGTAGCTAAATTAGCTAAGAAGTATAATCTACCAGTTCTAGGTTTTGCAGGAGCATTAGCAAATGAAGCGAAAAAATGTAATGAAGAGGGGATAGATGCTTACTTCTCAATCGTTAATGCTGCAATGTCATTAGAGGATGCTATGAATCCTGAAAATGCAAAACAAAATATGACTAAAACAGTAGAACAAGTTTTCAATTTAATTAAACTATATAAATAATAGATATTTGTACTTGAAAAGGAGCGGGAGAAATGGAACTACAAATTACTACATTGGGAGCCATCTTAGGTTTAGCAGTTGCAATTATTCTTATTATCAAAAAGGTTCAACCAGCTTATAGTCTTATCTTAGGAGCTGTTGTAGGAGGCCTTGTAGGTGGAGCAGGACTAGATGGTACAGTCAGTACAATGATTGGCGGAGCCAAAGATATTATGCCAGCTATTTTAAGAATTGTAACATCTGGAGTACTAGCAGGTATTTTAATTAAAACAGGTTCAGCAGCTAAGATAGCTGATCAAATTGTTAAAACCTTAGGTGAGAAACGTGCACTCTTTGCGTTAGCATTAGCAACAATGATTTTAACATCTACAGGTGTATTTATTGATATTGCAGTTATTACGGTAGCGCCTATTGCATTAGCTATCGGTAAAAAGCTTAATTATTCTAAAATGGCAATACTTTTTGCAATGATTGGTGGAGGAAAATGCGGTAATATTATTTCACCTAATCCAAATACAATCTCAGCAGCAGAAAACTTTGGAGTAGAACTTTCAAGTCTTATGGTTGCTAACTTAATTCCAGCTATTGTTGGTCTAATTACAACGGTTATCGTTGTTAAATTCCTTACTAAAAAAGGAGAAGTAATTCAAGAGACAGCGGTAGAAGAAAACCAAGAAGAACTTCCAAGTTTCTTTGCAGCAATTATTGGACCATTAGTATCCATTATCCTTTTAGCACTTAGACCAATTGCTGGTATTACAGTAGATCCACTTATTGCACTTCCTATTGGAGGATTAATAGGAGTTGTTGCTACTGGCAAATGGAGAAATACAAATGAGTATATCACTTTTGGATTATCTAAAATGATGCCTGTAACAGTTTTACTTATTGGAACAGGTGCGGTAGCAGGTATTATTAAAGCATCAACACTTCAAGCAACAACTATTTCTTTACTTAATAGCATGAATATGCCAGAGTTTTTATTAGCCCCAATCTCAGGTATTTTAATGGGAGCGGCTACAGCTTCAACCACAGCAGGAACAACGATTGCATCAGCTACATTTGGACCAGCTATTCTTTCAGCAGGTATTATGCCACTTGCAGGTGCGGCAATGGTACATGCAGGTGCAACAGTACTTGATCATTTACCACATGGTTCATTCTTCCATGCTACAGCAGGTGCAACAAATATGAATCTATCAGAACGTTTAAAACTCATCCCTTATGAATCATTAATTGGTATTGTTATTACTATTGTATCAACAATTATTTGGGGAATTATTCTTTAACAGTCATACTAGACAAGCAAGGAGGTATATAATTTAAAGTTATATGCCTCTTTTTGTGTTATCTTTAAAAAACTTCCAACATATAATGATAGAAGTAATAAAATAGGAGGTACGAGCTATGGCAGGATGTAATGTATTGGTCTATGGAAGTGGCAATTGTGAGATAGCAGCCTTGATCGAGGAAGAAATTGAACTTCTTGGAAAAGTGGATCATCCAGAAATTAAAATTTTTGCCCGAGGCTATATACTAGAAAACAGTTGCCTAGCGATGTACAAACGGTTTAGTTCCTTAAAAGATGAAATTGGTCAGGTCAAAAGAGGGGGACTATACGAATATTTTTACGATGGAGAAGAGAAGATTGAGCGCCATGAGATGGTACTTGCAAAGAGCTCTGAGAAAGAGACATTTGAAGAATGCTTACAGATGGGAATTAAACGCTTAAATGCAGATGAGATCTTCCTAGTATTAATAGGGCAAAGTAATGCAACAGGACTATTTTGGGACTTTGTAGCAGAAAGGCCAAGTAAGTTAAGATATGAGGATCTTAGCCAAGTACTATATCGACTGGGGAAACGTAACAGAGTGAAGTTTCACATCATTATGGATATACCAACTTGGCATGGCGTAGAATTCCCCTATATGCTTGTTAGGCATCCATACATAGAGACACTTTTTATTTATGAAAGAAGGAAACCCTTTCACCTTTTACCTATAGCTAAGTGGTTAACAAGGGCTCAAACAGAGGAAATGAATTATTTAGAGGCACTTTATAAGTATTATCCAGGGTATAAAATCAATATGGACCATGTTATATGGAGAAAGTGCAAAGAATGTTGGAAGAATTACTGGCAATATTCTAGCCATGAAAGTTGGAAGGCCTTTTATGATGCCTATAAAGAGGCAGTCATATACAGTGCAACAAGACAGCTAGAACATAAGATGAAAATAAATTTTAAAACAGAAATCATTCCAAAACAATCAAGAGAAATTACGATAAGAGAGTTACAAGAGTATTTAGTAGAAATGTATCATACAACTTTTGACGATAAAAACATACAACTTTGGTTAACGGATCTTAAAACTTGTACAGATTACTATAAATTGTAGATTTTTGGCAGTTCTCCTTATATAATGGAGTTAAGATAAAGAGATTAGAACTTAACAAAAGAGGGGGAACATCATTGCGCCTAAATCAACACAAGATAACAACTTTAGTTGGGGTGTTGGTACTTACGATTCCAACAATACTTCAAGCTAAAGCGCCAGAATCTATTAGAATAGGGCTTGAATCTGTTTATAAAGATGCAGCTACAATTCAAATTAAAAGTGAGGAATCCATTGCAATCGGATATTTTGAAGGTGAAAAGTGGATTAAAGAGGGATATTTAGATTCTAGTGATATATCAGTATCACTAGATAGTACTACATATTATGGTTATAAAGAAGTTTATAATGAATTTGAAGATGCATACAAAGCTTTAGAAATATATGGTGATGAAGCAGTTGTAGCCTACATAGAACCTGGAAAATACCAAATCTACACAACGGATGATTTTGATGCAGATTATAAAGTATCAAGTAATAACAAACGTATTGGGATAAAAAGTACAAAAGGAGAAGTCCTGTTAGTCAGTGAAAATGATGAGCAACCTTTAGGATTTAGAGGGGGATATAGTCAATATAATTTCCCAGCTACAGGCGTTGGAGCAAATAGAATCTATAGAGGTGTTATAGAAGTTGTCAACGGACAAAGTAAAGGACTTACAGCTGTAAACCAAGTGAATATGGAAGATTACTTATATGGGGTTGTACCTTGTGAAGTGTCGGCTTCTTGGCACGTAGAATCCCTTAAGGCTCAAGCAGTAGCTGCAAGAAGTATGGCAACTTTCCAATACAATAGATTTGTATCTAGAGGATATAACTTAGTGGATACAACAACTAGCCAAGTGTATAGAGGGATTACTTCTGAAGATAAGAGAACAACGGCAGCTGTTGATGCGACAGCAGGAGAAGTAGCCATGTATAATGGAGCAGTTGCTGAAACAGTATATAGCGCAAGTAGTGGTGGATATACAGCAGATGCTAAGTATGTATGGGGCAATAGTGTTCCTTATCTAGTAGCAAAGCCAGATCCTTACGAAACAGATCATGTGCCATGGACACGTCAAATTACTTTAAAAGAAATAGAAAAATGTGTTGCGAATGCAGGGAAAGACGTTGGTACAGTAGAAGGCGTACGTATTGATAGTTATTCACAAAGTGGACGTGTCAATTCTCTTACCATATTAGGAACAAAAGGCGAATATACAGTAACAAAAGAAAATACAAGAACGTTCTTTAACGGAAGTAATGATGGTTCCTTAAAAAGTCGTATGTATCAATTTGTACCTTATAGTGGATCAAATACACCAAATGTAAGTATCAAACCAGGAACAAGCAGTACAGGTAAAGCAACAATTATAACGAGTGATGGAACAGTAGAAATGGATCTAGAAGGACTTTGGATTGAAACAGAAGTTACCTACTCAAAGGTAGCTGATACTGTATATATCCAAAGTGCAGATGAAATCATCACAAGTGATACCTTTACTTCATCTAGTGGGAATAAGGTAGAAATAGATGGTGATTATACATCTTCTAGCAAACCAGCAACAGTATATGGAGACTTAACAATCTATGGTTATGGATATGGCCATGGTGTAGGTATGTCTCAATATGGTGCTAAAGGTATGGCAGAAGCAGGATTTACATATAAAGAAATTATTGAGTATTATTATGATGGTGTAAAAGTTCAATAAGCTAATAAAAGGAGTTGTTACATGAAATGTAGCAACTCCTTTTTATAGTCTATATAGGGAATATCATTATAGAGAACAATTTTCTATTGATTCTTGGAAGAGATAACAGGAGAAATTTTATAGCTAGCTTGACGAATACAGGCTAAAAACGTACTATTATAGGTAGAATTATATTATGAGAGACAATAAAAATGAATAGATAAACTTAGAAAATTTATTAAGATAAAGACTAAGATATAGGACAGATTGGAGAACGTATGAATACATCAGACTTTTATTTTGATAACAGGTAGTTGTTGCGTTACTGTAGTAAAATCAATATGTTTTAGATTTAATTGAATACCTCTTGTAAATCAAAATTAATTCAAATGAATAGAGGTACACATATGAAGAAAATTAAACTAAACAAAAGCAAAGTAAGTAAAAATTACATCTTGCTTAATGATGCATTAGAGGATTTTTACAAAAATTGTATCATAAAAAATCTATCCGATAAGAGTCTTGTCTATTATCGTGAAGTAATTGGATATCTTCTAAAATATGATACTAAAATGTATGTTCATGAGTACAGTAACGAGGTCATCGAAGATTATATTTGCTACATGAAGAAACGTGATCTTAAAGATACTACTATTAACATAAGGCTAAGAGGCGTAAAAGTATTCTTTAATTTTTGCTATGATAAAGGGTATATTGACACACCTATCAAAGTTAAGGCCATAAAAGAAACAGAAACTATTAAAGAGCCTTATACACTTGAAGAAATAGATATATTATTGCAGAAGCCAGATATGAATAAATTTCATGATTATAGAAACTGGGTAATTATCAATTTTCTACTTGCTACAGGATGTAGAGCCAGCACTCTGTTAAATATTAGAAAAAAAGATATTGATTTCAACAAAGATACGATAACATTTATCCACACTAAGAATAGAAAGCAACAGATTATTCCACTGGCAAAGTCATTAAAGCCTATTCTAGTTGAATATTTTGAGATTCTTGAGGATGACATACAGGAAAACGATTACGCATTTCCTAGCCAATGGGGAACACAAATGAAGCTTATTACGTTACAACAGGGGATAAGTAGGTATAATAAAGCAAGAGGTGTTGATAAAACTAGTATACATCTTTTTAGACATACCTTTGGCGATAATTGTGCTAAAAATGGAATGAATGCTTTTAAGATACAAGCATTACTTGGACACACTACATTAAAAATGACTAACAGATATATTCATATGCAATCAGAAACGTTAAAAGAAGATATTGATAATACCTGCATTCTAAATAATAGATAATCAAAAGACCTCTATATGACTTTATATGGGGGTTTTATTCATGTCTATGCATAACTCACCCTATACTCAAAAATAAGCATACCTATAACCAAATTTAACAGGTAGACGTATCATCAAAAACGATTAGTAAGAAGTAAAGCTTTCTAAAAATCAAATATAAAAAATCTATCATAATGTGAGTAGGTGGTACTACGCCACATACCGGCTAGATTCATGGCATTCAAAAATTAAATACGATGTTAACTGTGAGAAGTCCTCACGGTTAAAACTTCACAAGCGTTCTGAAATCCTAAAAGTCCTAGAAGAACATTTAGAGAAGGGAGCGATATTGGATATTGAAATGCTACTCAGAATTAGTGTGTAAAATTGATTTACAGACTAAGAATACCAAAAGATATTATTTAAGTATTTTTAGGGAACATTTGTATAAATGAATTTAAAATAGTAAATAATCTAATGGTTTATTTTATAAAATAGGATGGGATTTACATTGATATGCAAAAGAGCGAAAAAATATATGATATATATAAGATAGCTAAATGTAGTAAGTGTTCAAAATTATGCAAGAGAAAGGTTGTAATAAGAAGAGACGAGAATGACAAAATATACGTTATGGTAAAAGACATAGTGACATTAGCAGAAGTAATAAGTATATGTAGGTATTTTTCACTTTTAAATATTGAAGATGATATTAAGGATTTAAATAAATTTGTTGAAATATATAGAGAGGAAATATTATATTATATAGATAAGCTAGTATCTTTAGGAGACATTACTACGTTTTGCTATTCATATATTTCTTCTGAAATTATTAGATGCATAGATCGAGATGTCCATGGAAACAAAAGTGATATAAAAGATTATAGAGGATATTATTATACCTATAAAATAGATAATCTATTGTATATGTTTTTTGGCGAGCCGTATGATAAAAATAATCAATTAAGACAACTTTGGTTTAAATATGTTAAAGAGTATATGAATGAGAAATTTTTCGAAATGGATATAGATGATAGACGTAAGAGAGATTCACTTATACACGGTAAAACAAGGGCATTCCGCCTGCATCAAATAGGGAAATGTCAGATATGTAAAAAGAATATTGAATCAACATTAAGATTAAGTCATATAAAACCTTGGTATAGATGCGTGACTAAAGTAGAAAAAAGGGATATTAACAATACCCTATTATTGTGCTTTGAACATGATAGATTATTTGAAAATGGATATATTTCTTTTACGGATGATGGAGAAATAATCATATCTAAATTATTCGATGAAGATCAGGTGAAGGAATATAATTTAGATAGAGATATTAAAATTAAATTAGATGAAAATTCTATAAAGTATATAGAATACCATAGACTACACTCTTTAGAATATAATTATAATAGTTAATGAATTATATATTTTAGGATGTAGATGTACCACGTATTGATTATGAATTGAGGTATTCACTCAGTTAGGGTGAATGTCTTTTTTTTTGCTTGTCTCAATATAAATGCTTCAACATTGAAGCATTTGCCGTCATCTAAGACATAGCACTTTTTGATGTGCATTAGGAACCGCAAAAAAAATAAGACCGACCTATTTCTGGTCAGCCTTTTGCTCGTTTAAGTATTCTTTTATGATCGTACCTATCAAATTACTAAGATTTCTATTTTGTAACTTTGAGATTTCTTCAAGTTGTTGTTTTTCTGTTTCGCTAATAGTAACCATAACTCTTACTTTGTCTGCACCTATTGCCATCATATCACCACCTTTAGTGATTTTTTACTAGTTACACTTATTGTATCATATACAGCATCTAATATCAATGGTGTATACAAGATGAAATAAATTAAAATAAAATGAAACATATCATTGACATGGTGCAACACCTATGATAATATAAAAACATAGACATGGTGCAACACTTAGTAAGCACTAGAAAAGAGGTGATAACATGATACAATACGTTACAATGCCGATTGAAATCTTATCTTTAGAAAATCTTAATCTTCAAGAAAAATTTATCCTATCTCTAGCACGTTCTTTTGAAAATGGTTGTTTCCTATCTAATGCTCAAATTGCTCAACTAATTGGCATCAGCAAAGGTAGAGTATCAGCTATCATCAGCAAACTTGTGAAAGAAAACTACTTAGATATAAGCCTAAGATATAAGACAAACAGCAAAGAAGTAGAAAGACGTACAATCACATTCAAGCAAATGGCACAAAAGGTGATAGAAACAGTTAAGAAATGCAAAGAGAAAGCTAAACAAATCAAATCAGACTACATTACACAAAAGACCAAAGTAGGTACTGAAACTGTTCAGCAGGTTGCATTTGGCAGTAACTTTTATAACAAACGTAAACAAAATAAGTTCACTACAACTTACTCTCATAATTGGGATATAGACGAACTAGAACGGCTAGAAATGCAACGGTTAGAAGAACAATACGAATAGGGGATGTATACAAATGAAAACAATCTTAAATCACACTCTGGCACTTATAATAAGCTTCCTAGCTACTTACGTCATGTACACACTTGATTACTCGCAAACATTACTTACATTAGCTACAATTAGTATCTACTTAGTAACTTACTTAGCTCAAGAAATAGTATATAATTACTAGAACTTGTCTAAAAATGTTATTTATTGTAAAATAGTATGGTAATTATGTAAATTAATTAGGGGGAATAGAAAATGATTAATGTTGAAACAGAAGTAAAAGAGTGGATGAAAACAGTACGTGAGTTAAGTGGGAATTACGAAGCAAGTGATGAAGAAGTGATGCTTGCAGTAAAAGAAATGTTACTAGATATGTATGAAGATGGAGGGATCTATCCTAAAAATTACTTAGAGATATGTATCTATATCAATAACCAAATTTATGACATGGAAGAATTTTTAGCATAAGTAGAAAAAAGTATTTACAATTTAAAAATTTTAATGTATAGTTTATAGTACGACCTATGCACGAAAAATAGTGTATACCTGTTATCGTTCTGAAATTTGGTATCCACATATGATTTTTATTTATTTTTTTATATTTAACTTACTTTTTATATTAGGTGTTTATGAGTAATTTAATAATATTTCAAATTCGTATTTCAAACTCATATGGAGAGTATACCATACACCATTGGGAACGTCAATAGAATGATGTATAACATAACATTATAGTAAGTAAGAGAAATGACTGTATCTATTGAGTATCAAAGGGTTTAAGAATTAAGAGGTTTGTAAAATCTTTAAAGAACGTTGTGAAACGTCCAGTAATTGAATCTATTAAAAATGATGTGGCAACCCCACCAGAGGAGAAGATAATTATGGCAAATTTACCAGTATGTAGAGAAATTGAAGTAAAAGTGAATATGGATCAACTAGCATGTGAACAAGTGTTATTAGAATTAGACCATGATAGATTGTTGGCTGATACATTTAATAGATATACGTATGGAGAAAAAGTATCTGTTAATTATATCAATCCAATTATGGATGGATTGTTTACTCTTGAAGAAAAAGTTGACCCAATTGATGGTGAAAAATATATGGAATACGCAGAATACATTGAGGGTTCACTAGGAAAGCAGGATTGCGTATTAAAGGTTAGAGTTTCATTAAATGTAAAGGCTAAAAAGTATGAATCTTTAGTGGATGATTATATGAGTAGGTTTAAGGTGTATGTGGAAAATACATTAGTTTCATATGCAAATATTCGTTACTTCAATGCACAGATTAGAGCATAGTACATATATAGTTTTGGACAAAAAAGTCCCTAACTCAAATGGTGGGAACTACCTAGTGCCAACTATAAAAAAGACCTTTTCTACTGCAATAGATTAGGTCTTCGAGTGTGTTATTAATAAACATTATATAAAGAATGATAGCACACTCTATTCTATTAAGTCAATTGGGGATACCCTCACTACGTTCGGCGATATCCATCGTCCCCAGTAGTGAAGGTGGAAATGTTTAAACAGGAAATTATGTAAGTTTTAGAAAAAACTTTTAAAGAACGGAGTGATTTGTAATGGGTAAATCAAAACAATTTATAATGAGAGCTTTTACAAAAGTGAAAGTAACGCCAACAAAGATTGAAATTGAATGTGCAGATTTAAAAGAGAGTGAAGTTAGATTAGGATATAACTTCCTCTGTGATGCATTCACCAAGCATTACAATATTAAAGAAAATTTAATTGAAGGTATTTTTAAATTAACATTACCATCCGATGAGGAGAATGCCATAAGGTTTTGTGAAGAAGGCGTACTTCTAAACAACGAACGTTATTTTGGCTGGTTCTCATCAACTAGCATGATGAAAGATGAGGACTTTGAAGAAGATACAAAATGCGAGATGTTATTCATTAAAGAAGATAAGATTGACTTTAGACAGTATTTTGAACGATTAATCACACTGAAAAAAGTAGATAGCCTCTATGGAACAAATGTAAAGATGTGTAAAGATTATCTCTCAAGACTATCATTAACAACTAGCACATCAACGAAAATTACATATCAACCTAACGTAGTAGTATTACCAGAGATCGAATATCAACATGCAGCTAACTACAAAATACCTAGATTGACTAATGAAGGGATTGTATTAGAAGATAAACCAAACTTTCCAGTAAGTCATGTATTCTCAGATGGTGGAGGAATAATGTCACCAAGATTAGCAGATGAGATACAACGTCAAATGAATCTTGATTATGAGGTTGATTACTGTATCTTTAGGCACTATCCAATGGCTATGAAGGGTGGACTTGTAAGAGTTGATTTTGAAAAGTTTATAGATGAGTTTTACACACATAATACTGAAACATTTGAAAAAATGAAAGATGGTACATATAGAGTAAAAGATATATTCGGCAAGTGGAGAAACATAAACGATGTAGATATTATCGTAAATGAATCGAGTGCAAAGTGGTATAAACATTGGAAAGGCCAATCACAAAAGGCAGTTTATGAAGCTATTGATGAACTTAATGAAGTAGATCGTGACCTGATGAGTTCAATTTATATCACCAAAGTCAACAAAAAAGAATGTAAGAAGATGAGTCTTGCGAACTACCAACTATTGGGTAACTTATCATTAACCTATGAAGATATGCAGACATTATCATCTTACACAGAAAAAATATATAGAAAAATACTTGAAGATGACATTAATGTACTTAAGTTATTCCTAAACGATATAGTGAAACAAGATATTGAGGATTCTGAGCCAGAAGAGGTAGTTCCATCAACAAAAATGAAAGCACTATTGAATATTGATGAAAATCTTATTCATTTAGGATATGTTCAAAAAAGTAAAGCTAGACTTATTAATAAGAAATTACGTCAACTATGTGGTGGAAAGTTCTATATAAATGCTGATTGGAAGTATATGATTGCTGATCCTATTTCATTTATCTATACAATGATGAATAGTGCAGGAGAGGTAATGTATCATGATAAAAGCTTAAAAGAAGGCGAATTCTATATCTATAATAATGCAAATAAAGAAGTAGCATTAGAACGTTGTCCGCTTAACTGTTATAACGAGGTTAGAAAAGTTACAACCATCACCAATGACGTATATGAACGATATATGCCAAAGTGTGAGGAGCTTATAGTATTTAATCAATGTGACAACTTACATTTAGATGGAGACTTTGATGGGGATCAGTGTTTGGTGGTTAAAGACAAGCTGATTATTGACAACATTGTAGAGTGTATAGAAGACGGTAAAAAATGGTGGTTCTACAATCCAGACGATGATAAAGCAAGTGCAGTAGAGATGGAATTTAACGACCAAAACAAATTTATTGCAACTATCAAGGCAAGTGGGAACGATATATGCAGGCTAGCAAACTGGGGAATGATACTCAGCTCACAAGCAACTTCTATATACAAGTATGAAAGTAAGAGTGGAAAAGTTTATACATACAAAGAGGCTATGGATAAGGTTAAATCTACAAAATGGTATACGGGGCAATGTGAGACTATTAAAAGAATAGCAGATAAGTATGAAAGGGATAAGGCAAAGAGTGAGTTAAATCTTGAAACATATGAGAAACTTCAATCACTTATTAAAGATGGTGAGTTGATTATCAAAAATGTTACTAATGAAGATATAGCCAAAGCACTAATTAACACAACTGACAAGGGATTTTACCTACTCAGATTGCAACAACTCGGGATAGATAAAAGCAAGACCTTAAAAGCTATACCAGAACACGAATTTGACTATGCTAAGTCTCTATTCAAAGGTAAGAAAAAACCACGTTTTCTGAAGTATCTCAAAGAGGTATCATCATTTGAAACAGAGTACACTTTAAATCCTATGAATATGAACGCACTAAGAATTGCTACAGACTTATATAGAGAAGACGTTGAGAACATGAAGGCTAAAGATAATTCGTGGTTACTATATCCATATTTACATGCGCAGCTTGAGGAGAGTGAAGTAGAGACATTTAATGAGTTAAAAGAGATGCTGCAAGACGTATATGAGGAGCACAATAGAGAATCAAACAAAATCAGAATGTCTCATATCACATCTGACGAAAAGAGACCTAAATACAGACAATTGGATGCAGACACTACATTACTTTGTAAAGAACTTGAAGATAAATACGGCTATAGATTGGTAGCATACGCTTGTGAAAGATTAGAATTATCAGGAAGATTCATTATCACACACTTATGGAATACTCTTGAGTCATGTTTACATGTTGATAAATGCAGACAATTTGTAGAGTCTGAAAATGGTAAGTATGAATATGTAGGGAAGCGTTATGATGCAGTATGGGTTCATATGAAATTAAGTGAAAACTTACAATCAGAAGTCATTCAAAGGGCATACAAGACAATGGGGATTACATCAAAAGAAATTAGGGTTCGTCTATTAGATGGAATTTACGATGGCGATGTATTACTTATCTCTAAGACTGATAAAGAGCCACAACTCATCAGAGAAGCGACAGGAGAAGTGGTAGGATCAGTATTTGTTGAGTGTGTTCAATTGACGGATAGTGTAAATCTTAACGATGTGAAGAGAATTAAGATAGAGAGCATTAAGAGTGTTGCTAAAACTAGAAAAAGTGCAAATGTGATAATAACAACTATGTAAGGGGATACCCTCACTACGTTCGGCGATATCCATCGTCCCCAGTAGTGACAGGTATTACTCACTTGTTTTTAATTTAATAAAGGTTCACGATCATCCTTAAAATCGTACTATTATAAAATTTAGAATGGAGTGATGTAAAATGATTAAATCAAATGATATGCAAGAAGTTTTTCAAGTATTAGTAAAAGACGGTGGCCTATACAATATGACGATTACGCAAATAATCGAAGAAGTGTTAGAAGGTATTGGTTATGTATCAGAAGATATGCTAAAGTCATCTAATGATGAGGATATTGAATTTGTCAAAGCAATTAGAAGAGAATTAGGCGAATACTTAATGAAATGCTAATAGATCCAAATGCAGCATTGTGTGAGGTGTTCAATATATGAGCATCTTGTAGAGTGTTGCATTTATTCAGATATACATAGTATGCACCTCCCATATTTAATAAGGGTGGTGCTGTTACAAATAAATTAGAATGGAGATGGTAACATGGGCAAATATAATAGCAAACCAATAGACGTTAATACAGTAACCAAAACGAGTAAACTCACTGGTAAAACAGTACAATATGAGGAAAATGTATATGACGTTCTAACAGTACAAAAAGAGAAGGACTACACGGCAAGAAAAGATGAATTTAATATTATCAGAGATACATATTTTGGCAGCTACTACTCACACTTTTTTACAAAACTAAAGAGTGTAGACATACCTTGCCAAATGAAAACTAGATTCTTATATCTGTGTAGCTATATGAATTATGAAGATTGTTTTCTAGTTGACGATAAATCCACTCACAAAAATAAGCTTACTAAGAAAGAGATAGCATCTATCCTAAAACTAGGTAAGTCTGAGTTTGCGGAAACAATATCTATTCTTTTAGAAAATAAATTAATCATTGAGTGTAATGGTGGATATATAATCAATAATGAATATGCTATAAAAGGTGAAGTTGGGAAAAGTAAAGATAATATAGGTAATTATACTAGAGTATTTGATCAAGGGATTAGAGAACTGTATAATCAATGTTCTGCAAAACAACATAGAAGGCTTTATTGTTTATTTGCATTATTACCATACATAAATCTAAAGTATAATGTCGTTACAGTAAGTGATGTGAGTGAAGAAAATTATGAAGAAGTTGTTGCTATGAATATGAAGGGTGTATGCGATTTGGTTGGATATGATAAGACTAAATCTAAAAGATTAGAAAAAGAATTGTTACAGTTAAAAATAGGTGGTAAAGATGTAATTGCAATCACAAAAAGAAGTGCTGGTTCTGTAATTAAAGTAAACCCTGCTATTTATTATGCCGGAACAACAAATCAAGTAAATGAGTTGAAAATACTAATGGCAGACTTTGGATATATGGTTTCGTAGTATTTAAAACTAGACATTTTATGGACAAAACGGCTAAAAACTAGACATTTTATGGACAAAAAAATAAGCCAATGCCTTGATAGACAAAGGTTTAATGAAAAAGTTCTCTCTTGGTATTACAGACTAACCCACCATATTTGACTATAGATTGAGTATACCATTAGTGATACAGGAATGTCAATAACAATTTGGATATTAGTCAGAATATTTATAAATAATTAGCCAGTAACAAATAAAAAGTTTGACTCGCATATGCACAGACAGATATGAAACGTAGTGGAATAGATGGATGTAGGGTTGCAACTTGTTTGCAGCCTAACTACCTTGAAGTATTCGAAGTATCAAGTATAGCCATTCAGACAGGCTACATTCATGGTGTTCAAAACTCGGAGACGATTTGTCTTTGATTGATACTAATTTAAAACAACGTGGTATTGGTAATCCAAATCCAATTAAGTTAGGTAGATGTATTATTGAGCTGGAGAGAATTTATGGCATTAGAAATGGAGGATCATCATTCAGGGGAAATCAATACATAAAAGAAGAGGAGCTTTCAAATAATTTTAAAGCTCCAAAAACACAGCGGGATATAGCTAACGATATTGGTATGACACCACAAATGCTAATTAATTACAAAAAATTAGCTGAATCATCACCAGAAATTCAAGATATGTTGGAAACAGGAACAATTAAACCTACTGTGGCATTAAAAATTATTACAAGTATGACAGAAGAAGAACAGGAGAAATTTATCAAGCAAAATGAAGTCGCTAAGAAAGAGGCAAACAGAACGAATCGTTCCGTCAGGAAGAACTTGCTAATGATATATGAATACTGAATGGATAGAGACACTTTATTATAGGGTGTCTTTTTTATGCTCAAATTTAAGAGAAACCAAAATTGTCGGTTGACGATACCATGAAACGAGGTGTCCTCCGAAGGAAGAAATGATTAAACAGCTAGATGAAAATTATAAAATTAAGAAAGGTGATGATAAGAATGGAGCAAATGTTAAATAGTTGGTGGTTCAATCTAATTATGATGTGTGGAGTAATATCAATGCCTACGTGGTTGATTATTACACTTGCAATAGTATTTATGGGAATAAAAATAAGCAATGTATTATTCGACAAGTACAACAAATAGAATGGGAAACTATATATAGAAATGTTGGCTGCCTTTTAGTAGAGGTGGCCTTTTTTGATGCAATAAACAATACGAAACTATAAAAATACAAATGGAGAATTAGAAAGGTGATGGTAGGAATGATTAATAAAATTAAAGGCGTTGTAACAGGTGTTTATAAAATTGAAGATGTGATTACTGGTGAAGTGTATGTAGGTAGCGCTAAAGGGATCGCTAAAAGATGGTCTAACAATATGGCTAGATTAAGAAAGGGTACTCATCCATATTTTCAAGAAGCATGGAATGATGATCCTAATAGAATTAAATTTGAAATATTAGAAGTAGTAGCAAACAGTATAAGTGATGAAGATTTAGCAGAGCTAGAAATGGATTACTTTAATTACGTTAAACGTGTAGATGGATGGACACTTGTAAACAAGCAACAACATAAAGCTGGTCGTCATAAGGTCGCTGATACTAGCAAAATGAAACAAAGTCAGGCTGGAATTAGAAATGGTAATGCGAAAATTAAGAGTGAAGATGACGTTAGATACATAAGAGAGACGTATAACTCAGCAGATCACGGTGTTAAAAGAGACGTGGCAAATGAACTAGCTGAAAAGTATATGGTATCAGTGGGACACATTATTAAGATTGCAAATGGTCAAAAAATGAGAGGGGTAGAGTAAGATATGAAAATTAATATACTTGATGTTGTGGATATATTTATGATTATTTTGCAATTAATAGGTATTGCGTTATCAGCATATGGAGGTGTGATTACTATTAATCTAGTAATGTTAAGAGTAATCATTATGCTGTGCTCCATTAGATTATTAATTGAAAGACGTACAAATAGAGGGGAGAAATAGATATGATTAGCAAAAATACGGGTAGTGTAGCATATGCGCTATATTCGCTTAGAGTAGAACCAAATGAATGTTCAGTAAGACAATATATAGATTTTTATAACAAAGATAATTTCTTGTGGTATCAATTCGATGATAGAAGGGTTGAAGAGTTGGTTGGATATTTTGATAAGGTGGTAAAAGAAGAGGCGGTGGTTATGGTTGATCTAGTTAGCTATAACCATCTTTTTAGTTGCTTAAAGAAGATGTGTAGAAGTGAAAGGGGAAATAGATAATGGATATTTTAGAGTATAATGAGGCTAAGAAAAGTATTGAGCAATATAATAAGCTGATAAATAGAATTGAACAACTGAGTATTATTAAAAAGAATGGATATATACATGTTTTTGATGGACACGACGTACATTATGAGTTGTTTGACTTGCTTGGGGTGAACGTGGTGCCACAGTGTGACTTGAATAAAATAGAAGAGATCAGAATTTTATACGATGGATGGGAAGATAACTTATTGGTAGAGTTCTTAAAGCCATTAGAGGATGTTGTACCAGTTAAATATTATAAGATTAAGAGAGTTGATGAGTAGTATGACAACAATTTATAAGATTTATGATTTAGAAACAGATGAGGTTCTTTACGTTGGTTCTACATGTAAAGAGCCTTTAATTAGGTTTGGTCAACATCAAAAAGACTTAAGCAATGGTACTCACAAAAATAAAAAGCTACAGAATGAATATGAAAGTAGAAATGCAATTGGTTACGATGTGGTTATGAGATGTGAAGAAACTTTGATTAATCGTTATGTGCTTGAGTATATAGTTACTTCTGTGCTTAGACCAATTTGCAATAAGGTATTCAATATGAGTAGAACAAAATGTGCTTATAACATGAGATTGATAGATAAGGATTTAGCTAGAAAATTATTAGAGGTGATCTCAAATGTCAATGTATAAAATATGCCCATATTGCAGAAAGAAGTATGAGTACGGAAAAGAGTGTACATGTGGTGGTTATGAGAAAGCTAAACAGGTAAGGCGACAACACTATGATAGATATGTTAGAAAGTCAGATGACAATAAGAAGTATGATTCTTTTTATCATAGCAGGGAATGGGTTAGGATGACTGAGCATGTTAAAAGAAACTATAATGATTTGTGTGCAATGTGCTTAATAGAAGAAGGTGTTCTAGTTAATTGCGATGTTACACATCATATATATGAGATTAAGACTGATGTAGGATGGGAAGAACGATTAAATGAAGAGTTGCTGATTCCTCTTTGTCATGATTGCCACAGCAAGCAACATCCAGATTATACTCAAGATAAGATAGAAAAGCTGATTAGTATAGTAAATAAATACAAAGAATTGTATGAGGTGTAGATGAATAGGTCTATGCCTTTTTTGTTACAAGTGGGGGAGGATGTGAAACCTTTTTGAAGTATAATGGGAACCCAAGAGGGAGTCACGGTTAAAATTATTGCCAAAATGGAAAGTTTTAGATAATAGTTATCATTTATAGAGAGGATGTGATGAAGTGGCTAGACATAGCAAACCAACAGAGTTAGCAACTGGTAAAATAGGAAAAGAAGAAGTTGAAAAACGAAAAGTTGAAGAAGAAAAGTTGAAAGGCAATAGTGATCTGGTATATGAACCACCTAAGCACCTTTCAAATAAAGAGAAATCCTTATATACGTTTTTGGTTGAGGAACTTAGAGCAAGTGGAATATTGAATAATTTAGATGTGACTATGTTAGAAGCGACAGTGGATTCAATTGTGAAGATGCAAGAAGCTAACAAACTTATTAAAAAACATGGATTAGTAATCGAGAAATCAGATGGAAGTTTACAACGCAATCCTGCATCTACTATCTATAAAGATTATAATGCGATTTTCAATAAATGTTGTATGGAATTAGGGCTAAGTCCTAGTGCAAGAGCTAGGTTAAGTGTAATTAACGCAAATACAAAGAAAAATAATGAAGATCCATTGTTGAAAATCTTAAGAGATAAGAAGCTGAATCGAAGTGATGTAGGATGATATTGTTAGATAGATCAATTCGATATGCTGAAAATGTAATAAATAATAAAGAGATTACAACCTGGGAAGTACAAAAGCAGTGTGAGATATTCTTAAATGATTATCGTAATAGACAATATGAAGAAGATTTTCCATATTATTTTGACGAAGATGAATTAGAGTACATAAATGAGTTATTAGAACTATTTAATTTTGCAACAGGATTTGTAGAGGGCAAGCAAGTGTTAGAAAACCTAGCAGATTTTCAGTGTTTTTTTATTACAAACGTCTTTGGGTGGAGATTTAAAGATAAATCTTATAAATTTAGATATAATGATAATACTTTATTTATTGCCCGCAAGAATGCGAAAACAGCCTTAATAGGGATAGTATTTCTATTACTATTGCTTACAGAACAAGATTTTAGTGAGTTTTATAGTATTTGTTTAACAAAAGAACTCGCATCTGAGATTAAGAAGATTATGCATCAAATCATTAATGCAAGCCCTCTAATAAAAAATAAGTTTGAGGTATCTAAAAATAAAGTTGGAAGAATAACTTGCAATATTACTAATAGTTTTTTTGAACCAAGAGTAAGTGAATCAGGTAAAAATAATAGCATTCGTCCGAGTGCTTTCGTAGCAGATGAAAGAGGTAACTTTACTGATAATGAAAACTATAATGCTATGAAATCAGGGCAAAAGAACGTATTAAATAACTTGATATTTAAGACCACAACTGCATATGAGATTAATGGATCAATCATGGAAGAAGATTTAGATTACTCAAGAAAGGTTTTAAATGGAGTTATTACAAATGAAAGGCACTTCGCATTAATTTATTATGCGTATGAGGAAAACTTATGGAATGATATAGGAATATATCAAGCAAATCCACTTAGAATAGAAGAAAACTATGATACCATTAGAGAAGACAGAGCAACGGCACTTGAAAAACCTAGCGAAGTTGGAGAGTATTTAACTAAAGCGATGAATGTATTTGTCCAAGAAAGCAAAGATGAGGCATATATTGATATCAAGCTTTGGAAAAAATGTGAGGTTGATAAGGTTAATTTTAATGGGAAAGAGGTAGTTGTTGCACTAGATGGTAGTATAGCACTAGATTTAACATCTGTTAGTATCATGTGTAAAGAAGATGATATGTACTATACTAAAGCTCATGCATTTTTACCAGATGGAAATTTGAAAGAACGTAGGGAAAAGATTGACTACTATGACATGGAAAGGCGTGGTTATTGCACTATACAAAAAGGGTTTAATACAATACAGCAAACGCCTATTGAAGACTATATCCGAAGTATTGAGGATCGTTATAATTGTAAAATAAAAATAATAGTAGCAGATAGATTTAACTTTATGCTGATGTTAGAAAGTTTAGCAAAAGATTTTGATGTTTTACCACTTAATCAAAACTATTCAGAGCTAACTGTTCCAACGCAAGGACTAAAAGAAGTGGTATACAATCAAAAATTAAGATATGAGAAGAATGAACTGTTAACTTGGTGCGTTAGTAATGCAACGTTGGGGAGTGGGGGTAAAGCTGGACATGTTATGATTGACAAACAAAAAGCTCATAAGAACAAACGCAGAATTGATATGTGTGCCACCACAATATTTTGTATGCATCAATTGTACATAGAGGAGGAAGGCATATATGATCCGATTTCGGCACTTGAAGCTATGGACTGGTAGAAGAGGTGAGAAAGTGAAAACAATTAAAGAAAAAATTAATAGATTAAAGAAGGCTATTTTTTGTAAGAGTATTGCATTGGATAGTCTTTTTTTAATGGGAACAGTCATTCTAATAGCAACGAATTTTATGGTTAATGTGATTTTTGGAATGTATAGCGTAGCATTTTTATTGATAGCGTTAAGTATTTATTTGTCGTTATCAATTAAAAAATAAATAAAGAAAGGTAGGTGAGAAGATGCTTTTAGATAGACATCTTAAAAGAAACGATGAACAACGTGAGGTTAGTGTAAATGATTGGCCTAGTATTTATTCAGCAGAAAATGGTTATGAAAATATAGATAATATGAAAGAGTCTACATATTTTAGTTGCTTAAAAATTATATCAGAAAGTATAGCAAAATGTAAATTTCAGCTAAAACAAGATACTACAAAGGGTGAAACAATACTTTATGATCATTATCTTTATGATATGTTGGCTCTTAGACCTAATGAATACATGAGTGCAGTAGACTGTTTTAAGACATTTATTACATTATCAGTACATTATGGCATTAGTGGGTTGTTAATTAATAGGAATTCAAGAGGTAAAGTTCTTGGGTTGTATCCTGTTAAGTTAACAAATTGCACCATAGACGATGCTGGATTAATTAAAGGTACTAAAAATAATAAAATACTATGGGATTGGCAGTCAGCTAATAATGAGATAGGTAGCGTGTTTGATAAAGACGTGGTTGTTTTGAGGGATTTTACAGTAGATGGTATTAAAGGTAAGGCAGTAAGAAATGTTGCTGGTAATACACTTGACACAAGTATTAAAAGTCAAGATTACTTAAACAAACTATTTTCTAATGGATTAACAAACAAATTAGCAGTGCAATTAGTATCAGACATCAAAGACGAGAATGAATTAAAGAAAATACAAGAAAAATTTAATAGGATTTATTCAAGCACTGGTAAGATTTTCACTATACCAAGTGGATTTAATTTAACGCAATTAAATTTATCGTTAGCAGATGCACAGTTCGTCGAACT
The DNA here is from genome assembly GCF_027857615.1 of Holtiella tumoricola. Classification (NCBI taxonomy): domain Bacteria; kingdom Bacillati; phylum Bacillota; class Clostridia; order Lachnospirales; family Cellulosilyticaceae; genus Holtiella; species Holtiella tumoricola. The sequence continues at coordinate 53,382 of NZ_JAQIFT010000045.1, read as the reverse complement.
TAGAAAACTTAGCAAAGAAGAGATTGCTACTACTCTACAAGTACCACTTAGCAAACTTGGTATTGTTAGAGATAATGCAAAGAGTGAGGAACAAGATAACATTAAATTCTTATCTGATTGCTTACAGGTCAAGATTACACAGATTGAGCAGGAACTAGATTATAAATTATTAAGTGCCAATGATAGAAAGCAAGGGATGAAAATTAGGGCAAATCAAGGGATTATGCTTAGGTTGGACGCTAAAACGCAAGCAGAAGTTATTAGTACATATGTCAGAAACGGGATATATGATTTAGATTTTGCGAGAGAAATTATAGGAGTACCTAAATTTGGTGGAGATCCTATTGTTACACTGCCTTCTGGTCAGGTATTACTAAAAGATTTGTTAGATGGTAAAGTTAGCTATCAAAGAGGAATGAGAGTAGGTGATACGGATGGTGACACTTGAACAGGCTAAGAATTATACGAAAGTAGACGGCGATGACGATGACAATCTCATATTACAATTAATTGAAATATCACAAATTTATATTGATGGATTAGTTGGAGAAGGGTATAAAGTTGAGCAGAATTACGTGAGATTAGCTGATTTATTACAACTATTAATCATATCAGATATGTACGACAACAGAAGTCTAGTTGTTAACAGTAAAGATATGAATAAAATAGCACACGGTATACTAGATAAATTATCTAATTATACTGTTACAACATGATGAAAGGTAGGTGAGAAAATGAAACACGATAAAGAGTTTAGAAATTTTTGCAACTTTGAAGTAAGAGAAATTGGGGATGGAGATAACAAACAAACCCACATACAAGGATATGCATTGGTATTTGATTCAGTAAGTGAAGATTTAGGATTCAGAGAGTTAATCACAAGAGGTGCATTAGATAACACAGATTTTAGTGATGTGGTGTTACTATTCAATCACGACAGGGACAAGATTTTAGCAAGAAATAATAAACAGGATGGAGTAGGAAGTTTAAAATTATCAGTGGACGATAAAGGTCTGTTTTTCGATGCAATCCCTACAAATACATCGTATGCTAGAGACTTAATTGCTAATATGGAAAGTGGTATTATCGGCAAGTGTAGTTTTTGCTTTAATATTGACTGGTCGGATAGGGATTCTCAGAAATGGGATTGGGATGATGGTACAAAAGGCTATGATTTTAGAACCATTTACAAGATTGCTAAGGTTACAGATGTATCAGTTGTTACTAATCCAGCATACGAAAGCACAAGTACAACTATTTACAAAAGATGTAAAGAAGACTATGAGAAAGAAGTTCAGGAAGAAAGAGAATTACAAGTATTACAAGAAAGTTTAAATCAAATTAAAGTGAGAATGGGACTACAGAAGTAGTTCTTTTTTTTATACAAAAAAAATTATAAGAGGTGATTAATTAATGAAAGCGTTTGAATTAAGACAAGAAATTGAAACTAAGGTGACAGAACTTCAAGCAAAGTTAGAGGCCAGAGATAAAGACAGTGCAAAGGCATTAGATGAAGAAGTAAGAGGACTTGAAGAATTGTTAGCTATTCAAGAAAAGCAAGAAGAAAGAGAAATGAAAGAATTAGAAAACCAAAAACAACAAAATCAAAAAGAAGAAAGAGGGAATGTAGAAATGAGTACAGTAAATGAAATGAGAGCTTTAACAAAGAAAATTATGGGTGTAGAAATGACAGATGAGGAAAGAGCAGTAATTACTACAGCAGACAATGCACCACTTTTCCCAAAACAATTTATTGAAGAAGTTGAGAAAATCAAAAAAGGTTTTGGTAGCCTTAAAGAATATTGTCATGTTATTCCAGTAACAAAGATGGAAGGTACAAAACCAGTTGTAGACATGAACCAAAACGCATTATCACAAATTGTAGAGGGTACAAACATTGTAGAGGGTACACTTGCATCAACAGATATTGCTTTTAAATGTGCAAAAGTTGGTTTAATGGACGTATTATCCGCAGAATCAGTTGACGATGCATCTGTAGAAATTGAAGGATTAGTTAAAGAGAACTTTGCTGAGATTGCTACAGTGAACGAAAATGTAAAAATTGTATCAATTGTAAAAGCTAATGCTACAGATGTAACAGATGTAACAGATTACAAAGGTATTCAAGACACAATGGATAAAATGGTTCCAGCTGTTAGAAATGGTCTTGTATTACTTACAAATGAAGATGGATTTGCTTATCTTAAAAATCTTCAAGATGCTCAAAAGAGACCACTTAACCTTGTAACTGAAATGGGTGGGAAATACTTCTTCAACGGTAAAGAGTTAGTTGTTGTAGATAAAGAAATTCTTGCACCAACAGCAGAAGGGAAAAACGTTTTCATCACAGCAAATATGCGTGAAGCTGTAAAATTCTTTGATAGAAAAGCAATTACTATTGAAAAATGGAGAGAGCCAAAGAACGATACAGAAAACATTTCTATTCTTGAAAGATTTGATGTTAAAAAAGGTGGAACAACTCGTTCACTTAAAAAGATTGAATTTTAATATTGAGGTGGCTTAATGCCATCTCTTTATTTTAGGATGTGTTTATATGGAAACAGGTAAAAGAAATAGACGTATAACAGTATTAGAATATCAAGAGTTCAAAGACGAAGAGGGTGTATATGTTAAGCATTGGGGAGAAATGTGTAGATTGTGGGCTTATATCAAACCAATGTCAGGAAGTCAAGTATATTTAGCACAAGCGGGTGAACATAAAGCAACTGTAAAAATAAACATACGATATAACCGGATTATTAATGAGTCCATGAGAATTCAAATCGGGGAGGAATTATATAGTATTGGTTACATTGAAGACGTTGACTTTGCTCATAGGGAAATGTGGCTTACATTAGAGAAGGTGATTTAATGGCTAGTTGTGAATTAGATTTAATAGGCATGGATGAATTAATGGAAAAACTTAATGAGTTAGGACAAAAAGGTACTAAGGCGATAAATAAGGCGCTTGAAAAAGGTGCAGAACCTATACTTCAAAATATGAAAAACACAGATGTATTTGATGATCGATCAGGAAGATTAAGAGATAGCTTAAAAGTAAGTAAGGTTAAGACTAGAAAAAATGTTAAATTCGTATGGATAGGTGATGTAGACAGAGAAGCTATTTGGGGATGGTATATTGAAAATGGTACATCAAAGCATGTAGCTACACCATTTATGAGACCTGCATGGAGAGAAGAAAAAGAAAAAGCATTAAAAATTATCAAAGAAGAGATGTCAAATGTTCTTAAAGATTTAAGTGAAGGGGTGTAATATGGAAAATATCTATACAAAAGTTACTAAAGCATTAGATGAGAAAATACTAGGGTGCAAGGTAAAGAAAATAAATCGTGATGAAGATGCGAGACAAAGTATTAGTTACCTATTACATCCTGGAATTCCAGTTCAATACTCAGATGATGATTATATGTGCATAGAACATGAAATACAGATTGATATATGGTCGGATTATGAGTTGAGTATTCATGGGATTATTGAAAAAGTAATACAACTTATGAAAGAGAATGGGTTTGAGTTAGTTAGTATCAGATCAGATATGTACGAGAGAGATATTAATATAATTCATAAACCTATTCTCTTTTCTTATTTAGAAAAATTAGTTAAAGAAAGAGGTAGATAGTAATGGCACAAATAGGTTTAGATAATTTAGTTTACGCAGTTATGACCGACATAGATGCAGAAACATATGGAACAGTAAAAACAGTTAAGGGGATTAAGAGTGCAGACATAAATCCAAGAACATCAACTGTTAGTGACTATTCTGACGATGTGTTAACAGATACGGTAGAATCATTAGAGGGGATTGATCTAACTATTGAAAATAAAGATGTACCCACAGAAGTTATGGCTGATTGGCATGGTCATACAGTTGATTCAAAAGGTGTATTAGTAAAAACATCAAATGATATTGCACCATACATAGCAATCGGATTTAGAAGCCTTAAATCAGACGGAAAGTATCGTTATAAATGGCTTTTTAAATGCAAAGGTCAATTAGGACAAGAAACAGCTAAAACAAAAGCTGAAAAAGTAGAGTTTCAATCAAAAACAACTCAATTTACTTGTATGCCTAGATTAAGAGATAAACAGTGGGAAGCTACTGCAAATGAGGGAGATACAGGATTAGGCGCAGAAGTTATTACAAACTGGTTTAAAGCACCTTACGGTGAAACAGTATCGCAATTATAGGAAGAGGGATAGAAAATGACATTAACATTAAATATTAACAATGAAGAAAAGCTATTTGTTATTGGTAGTTTTGTACCGGCTAGAGTTTTTAGACAGGCAGTACAGGCTCAAAGAATACTTAGCAAAGAAGATATTTCTGAAGAAGATTTAGATTTAGTAGTAGGTATCGTTGTAAACGCCTTTAGTAATCAATTTACGATAGATGAACTTTATGATGGATTAGATGCAAGAAGCTTCTTATCGACCATTACAAACACGATCACTACAATTATTAACGGTGTAACAAACGACACTCACCGATAGCACCTCCTCTAATGCAGAGGGGGTCTCTTTAGATGAACTAGAAATACAGATTGATAAAATGTATCTTGATTTAATGCAGGCGGGATGGAAATTGAATGAAATTGATACAATGGATATTCATTATTACTTCAAATTGCTTGTGATTACAGACACCAAACATAAGGTATATATAGATGAAATTTTCTAACAAATATGATAGAATTAATATAATTGATAACATTATATGGGGGTTATGTAATGAATTTTGGTAAAAAAGAAATACAAGTTATAAGTTTCTGTTTAGTGGTTCTTTTAGTATGTGTGGTTGTTCTTGTTTCAATATTTAATAAAAATAATTTTAAATTTGAACATGGAGAAGTTGGAGATCCTTACAAGTACATAACAAGTACAGGAGAATATAACGTTATGGTTGTAGAAGACGTTGCTATATCTAATGGGAATGTAATTATGGAAATTACAGCGGACAAGAATACCTTTATTGATTTTTTAAGCAAAAATGGGTTTAGCGTGATAGGTAAAAACGAAAGACCTATAAACGTTGAACTTGTGTCAGTAAGTGACATAGAAAATGGCAATGGTAATATACAAATAGTCACCAAGATACTAGAAAACAAAGAAGTTGATAGTGTTGTATTTACTAAGCTAAACAACAAAAAATATATAAAGTTTAATTTGAGATAGGTTTTCCTATCTCTTTTTTTTATGCAATTTTAAATGAAAGAGAGGTGGTGTTATGGATCAAGAAGTAGCTGGTATGGTTGTATCGTTAGGCTTAAAAGATAGCACATTTAGAGAAGGCATATCTAATTTAAATAGAAGTATGAAAGTTGTGCAATCCGAGTTCAAGGCAGCCGTTGGTGATGCTAAGAACTTAGGTAATAGTCTAAGCGGATTAGAAGCTAATAGTGAAAGACTAAGTAAGAGTATCAAGATACAAGAACAAATAATTGTATCTCATAGAGATAAGCTTGAAAAAAGTCAAAAGACATTAGAGCAGAATGTAACTACTCAAAAGAACTTAGAATCGGCACTTAATAAAGCAAAAGAATCCTATAATGCCAGCGTTTTAGCACTTGGAGAGAATGATGAAGCTACTATAAGCTTAAAAAAAGAAGTAGAAGACTTAGAGAAGAAATACAGCAATAATACAGAAAAAATCAAGAATAACATAAAAGCTATTGATAATAATACTATTTCTGTAAACAATTCAGAAGCAAAGTTAAAGTCTATGCAGAATGAACTTAAAGATACCACAAAGAAAATGGATGAGTTCGGTAAAGAAGTGAAAAACACAGATGGAGAAGTGAAAAAGGCTAATACAGGCATAAGTACAATGAATGTAGCCTTTGGAACGCTTGTTGCAGATGGAATACGAAAAGCTGTTAGTGCATTAGGAGACTTCATCAAGAAAGGGCTTGAACTTAATTCAAACTTACAAGAAGTTGAAAACGTTATAGAATCTGTATTTGGTGAAAAAGGCACTCAAAAGGTGACTGAATTTGCAAAAACAGCAAAAACAGAGTTTGGTCTTGCAGAGTTGCAAGCAAAGCAATTTACAGGCACTATGGGTGCGATTCTTGATAGTGCTGGTGTGGCAAGTAATAAAGCTCTTGATATGTCTATTTCATTCTCTAAACTAAGTGGTGATATGGCATCATTCTTCAATAGCAGTCCAGAAAAAGTATTTCAAGATTTAACAAGTGCTATGGCTGGAAGCGCTGAAACAATGCTGAAATATGGTGTAAATATGAAGGTTGCCAATATGGAACAGTACGCTATGAATAAAGGCATAAGCCAATCATGGAAAGATATGAGTGAAGCAGAGCAACAAATGTTACGCTATCAATTTATCATGGAAAAGACAAGCAAGGCTCAAGGTGACTTTGCTAAGACATCCGAATCTCACGCCAACCAGCAAAGAATCATGAAACTTCAATTACAAGAAATGTCTGCAATGTTGGCAGAAAAGTTATTGCCTGTCATAACAGAAATGACATCAAAGTTTGTTGATTTTATGATTACTAACGAAGAAGCTATAGGCAACCTAGCAAGTTTAATAAGCATATTAGGAAATACACTAGGTTTTCTATTTGCAGTATTAGCAAGTGTACCAGCAGAGTTTTACATGATATTAGGTGCTATTGCTATAGGTGTAACATTATTTACTAAGATTTCTACAGCAATTACAGCAACATCAGGAGCAGTTAGTGTTATATCAGGTGTATTTTCTGCATCAGCTAATCCAGTTTTAAAATGGACTGTAATTATAACAGGTGCAGTAGCAGCAGTAACATTATTGGTGGCAGCATTAAATGTATTATTCGGTAAATCAAAAGAAATGGATAGCACATTTAATAATATGGGTAATGCAGTAGGTAAAATAACCAATCAAGTCAATGGTGCTATGGGTGACGTTAAAGTGCCTAAGTATGCAAGTGGCACTAAGTATCATTCGGGTGGGTTAGCTGTAGTTGGCGAACGTGGTGCAGAATTGATTAATTTACCTAGAGGAGCAAGTGTAGACACTAACGGACATACGCAGGGCATACTTAGAAATAGCGTTACTAATAACGACAATAAACAAAGCTTTACAATACAAAATCTAACTGTACAAAGTAATAATGTAGATGATTTATTAAGGCAATTAGAAGATAGGGCGAGAAGAAAATAAAATGAGAGGAGGTATGAGTTATGGGAAGTAAAAGTTTTTCAATATCTGGAGGGGCTGTAGCTACATCTAGTACGTCTACAACAATGGATTTTACTAAACTTGTAAATGATTACAATAATGGATTAGTATCGGACTTAAACGGTACATTCAGTGGAATAGGTGTAAACGTAAAAAATGTTTCAATGGGTTCGACCGTTAATTGCAATGTAAACTCTTTTGGTATAAATTTTCCTGTAAGCTTCACATCTAAATATGAAGATACAGCAGATAGAAATATATACAAAGAATTGAGCGTACCGTTAAATACGGTCTCTCTTATAAATACATTAAAACAAAATTCAAATAAGTTAATGTCTACAATTACAAGTGGAACTACAAACTTTTATGCACCAGCTGGATTAAGTGTAACATTGACTACTAAAAATGTTGAAGATTTTACCTCAGCAACAATAACAGGTAAATATATAGATGAAGATATAGTTGTAACAAGAAATACAGGAACAGGTATTTATATAGCCTTACAACAAATATTAAAAGATAATACAACAAAAACGATATACTCAAAAGCAAGTAACACTAATTCAGTTGTTATACCAGCAGGAACAATAACGGATATTGTTAACTCTACTTACAAGGTTTATGTTGATTCTGGGATTTCATTAGAATCATATGGCGATATGTATATTATCCCAACAGGAGGCACAAAAGTCTATTTATTATCAGGGTTATCAGTAAAGACTCCAGAAATATCCAACCTTGCATACATTGGTGATTACTGGGAATATCCAATCACTATAAACTGGAGAAGTGAAAATCAAGGTAGTTATGAATATGAGTGTTATTATAATAATGCTAATGTAAAGAGTGGAAGTGGTGGAATTGACAAATCATTTATCATACCAGCAAATACTTTTACAGGCACATTACCATCTACTGTTAGAGTTAGAACATTAAGAACTTATGCAGGTGTTACATATTATTCTGACTGGGAAGAAATAAGTTTAAGATTGCAAGATATTACAGCTACTATTTCAAGCTTAAATGTAGAGGGTGATTACTGGGAAAAACCTATACTTGTAAGTTGGCAATCTAACAATCAGCAAAAATTCAAGGTAGAGGTATTAAAATCAAATGTAGTAATTAAGACCTATACAGGAACAACAGCCACAAACTACAGCATACCATTAGAAGAACTTTCAGAAGGCTTATGTGTTGTGCGTGTTAGCGTTGCTTATGCAGACAGATGGGTAAACAGCACAGAAAGAAGTGTTACACTAAAAGATACTACAGCCATACTAAGCGATATATCTTTGAGTGGAAGTAATATAGATTTACCACTTACTCTAAGTTGGCAATCAACAGATCAGCAGAAATACGAAGTTGAAATATATAAAGATGAATCAATAGTTCAATCTTATAATGGAACAACTGCAATAAGCGTTAATATCCCTAATAACACACTTACTACAGGGCTTCATAAGTTCAAAGTGAGAGTGGCATATAAGGATAGGTGGACTGAGTGGAAAGAATATACTGCCACTCTCACAGAAACACTTCCTAGCATTGGAGTATTAGAACCAGATGGAGTTATAACAGAAAGAGATAGCCCTATTCGTATTTGGTGGACTTCACAAAATCAAACAAGATGGAAACTAGTTATTGATGGTGTTACTACTCTTACAGGAACAACAGAAAAAGAGTATATATTAAATGCAGGAGCACTTACAACTGGCACTCACAGCATGTTGCTAACTGTTACATATGTTACTAGCTCAGAAATAGAAAAACCTACAACAAAAAGTAGTGAATGGATAGTACAAGGTAAACCACCTATCCCAACTATTACATGCAATGATTCTTTTCAAACAAATAGACCAACTATAACATGGGACACACAGGAACAACAGGGATACATTCTTGAAGTGCTGAATGGTGAAAAGGTCATATATTCCACAGACTGGGAGAACGGACTTGTCACAGTACATAAAATTAATGACTACTTAGAAAACGGTATCTATACAGTAAGAGTTAAAATAATGAATCAATTTAACCTTGAAAGTGACTATGGCAATAAGCAAATCACAATAAATGCTAATGTCAATGAAGGTATAGCTTTAGAAGCTATTCAGTGTCCTAGTAATGTTATGTTAACATGGGACAATCCTGGTAATGTTTTTGAAAAGTTTTATATTATTCGCAATGGTGAAGTAGTTGGAAAGACTGAAAAAACAACTTACATAGACTTCTCAGCGTGGGGTGAATTGATATATCACATAAGAGGTATCACATCTAATGATACTTTTAAAGATAGCAATCAAGTGTACTCAGAATGTAACATCAATAATGCTATTATATGTACAATTGATAGGTTAGAAGACATTATGGAAGTAGGTATAATGCGTGACAAATATTCGTTTTCAAGGGATATTTACCTTGAGTCAGAAGAAGTGTTTTTAACAGGAAGGATAAGTCCAGTAACAATATTCGGTGAGCATAAGAGAAATACCTACGCACTAAGTTTTGTATCATCCAATGTTAAAAAATTTATTGAAATGTGCAATAGGAAGCAAGTATTCTTGTATAGGGATAGAAACTTTAAAGCATATGTTACTGTTAGTAGCATAACTGAAAGTATTGATAAGTTTGGAATACAGTATACATGTGATCCCGTAGAAGTTGATTACAGTGAGGTGATAAAGTATGACTAATGAATTAGAAGCACTTTATTGTAAAAATGGTAGTAGGCATGAAGTGTATAAAGCAGAATGTATGGACTTTTATGGTATCAAAAGGTTTGATTTAAGCCTTATAGGCGGTACTGTTACTTTAAATAGTGAAGATACTATACAAAGAAGTGCTGAATTGAAGTTTCTTACAGATGATAGAATAGATTTTTTAAATGATAAAGTTAAGGTATCTATGGGGGTATATATCAATGGAAGTATCAAATGGTACCCATTAGGTGTATACCTATTTGTAAATCCGAGGGAATTAAATGGTATTTGTGAATGTACATGTTATGACCAGACTTATTATATACAACAGGATAGAGATATAACTCCTAAGCTATTTATAAAAGGCACTAACTATATTGATGTGCTTAAATACTTCATAATCTCATGTGGGGTTACTAAGATTAACATTCCTAGCACTACACTAACATTAAATACTGATTTAATATGTGACCACTCTAAGAATAAACTAGAGTGGTTTAATTATGTGGCAGAGCAAATAAACTACACAAAACTATCAACAGATGCAGAGGGGTGGTTTGTTAGCAGAAAGTATGTAGAACCTAGTCCAATAAACGTAAGTCATGTTTATGAGAGTAATGAATTTTCTGTTATAAGTGGTAATATCGGCATCAATATGGATTACTATAATATACCTAACGTGTTTACACGTATTGTATCAAGTCCTAACATAGCAGAAATGAAATCTACCTACATAAATAATGATACGCTTAGTAAGTTTTCTGTTATAAGAAGAAACGGTAAGAAGATCACTGATATAAAGTCTATTGATAATATAGCAAATCAGAAAGAACTTGATAATTTAGTCAGGAAGTTAGCTTTTAATTCTGTACAAGTAGAACAGGAGATAACATTTGAGACTTTAAATATGCCAAATCATAACACGAATGACATTATAGATTTAAGAAGTGATAATGTTAATGGAATTTTTATTGAAAAATCTTACTCTATGCAGTTAAAAGCTGGTGCTAAGATGAATCATACATGTAAAAGGCTGGTGAGACTGGAATGAATCAATATTTTGCAACAGTAGAAGAAGTTACAAGTAATGGTATAAAGCTTAGGCTAGATGGTGAGCAAGAAGCTAGAGAAACTTACTATAATAGCATTTCACAAGTTAATAAAGACGATAGAGTTTATATCAACTATGTGAGTGGTACTATTTTGATTTTAGGAAAATTATTATATAAAGAAAGGTCGTGATAACTTGAAAAACAAAGAATACGAAATACTTATTGACATATATCGTGGAGTATTAAACCCTCAAAATATTGTTTTCGTTACAGAAGATAATGGTAATTGTGTATTGAAGTTTTCTATATTAGAAAATAAGATCACAAAATATAATTTATCAAACTGCATCATTCGAATGGTTATTGAGGGTCAACAACAAGATTGCAACATTATAGACGCTACAAATGGTAAGTGTGAAATTACATTGCTGCAAAGTATGTTTAGCAAAGCTGGTAATTATAGAGCAGAACTACAAATTTATGATTCAATTAATCAATCATTAAGACTTACTACGCCTACGTTTGTATATAGCGTTAGAAAAAGTTTAATGAATGATGAAACTGCACAGGCTGATCCTAATTTTAGTATTTTGCAAAATATGATTTTAGAAGTAAGTAATGCAAATACAGTAGCAAATCAAGCAAAGGCAACAGCAGAAGGTGCACTTACTACAGCAAACTTAGCTGAAAGCAAAGCCGCTCAAATTATGGCTAATGGAGACTACGCTAAAGCACAAGGCGATTATGCTAAAGAACAAGGGGCGAAGTTTGATAAGGTACTAACCATAGACCAAGTCAGCAAGTCAAATTTTGATTTTATTCGTTCAAAAGTAGTGCAGGATGGGTTAATTGAAAATAAAAATTACACATCTTTTGAAGCAACTACATTTAATCCAAATGACAAAAATTTTACAATTATTGTTAAATTTACTATGTCATCATCAGATGGTTCAATTTTAGGCAATTGTCCTAGTTCATCTCTACTTAGTGGGTTTAGAATGTATACACACGCATCAAAAGATTTGTATTTTGGTAATTCTGGAGCGAGTAGTATAAATAAATTAAATACACAAGGTTTAAATGTTGGAGTAGAGTATACGGTTGTAATTAGCAAATTTGATACAGAAAAATATATCTTACAATTACTTCAAGGTTCTTCATTATTAACAAATAGTATTATAACAAAAAATTATCAATCAAGTCCTAGCACGCCATTGTCAATAAAAGGATATGGTGCTGGCGCAGGAGTTGCAATTGGTTCTGATGTATATGCAATTATTTATAACCAAACGCTAACACCTAATGAAATTCAACAAAATCTACAAGCACTAAATAATTTACCAAGTATCAGTCAAATCGCTACAACAAATACAGATGGTACAAAATCACCATACAAACTAGCCGCCGATAGTGAACACGTAATACATCGTAATGGATACAATGCAGAAGAGTGCCTAACTGGTATCTATGACATGTGTAAAAAAGAATTTGTAAGTACTGATGGTTCGGCTATAACAATACCTAACGCTATAGATAAAAGTAAGATTTTAACTGCGGAGATAAAAGGAAATACCTATAAATCGGTTAATCTACATCCTATTGTATCAAGATGGAATACTACGAGTAATAGTTATTATCCGGCAGAAAAAATACCCACCAGTGCTCTAAAGCCCAACACCCTGTATACAATTATTTTAATAAATAAACACCCAGATATATCAGAGATTTATTTTAATCAAGCGGTGATACCTCGAAATAAGATTACTGGCAACTTTGCGGTGGTTAGGACTAAGGAGATACTAGAGTCAAACACTGACTTTATACATTGTTATAACCTTACTGAAGGATATGTTTATAATGTAGATAACATTAGAGGCAAAGATTTAGTAGTATTAGAAGGAGACCAAAGTGCTATTGCCAATTCGATTACCACTGGAAAACCATCCTTGTTTTCTACACAAGCAATCATAGATTGCAACGGGTTAAAATACCCATTTTACTGGTTAAAAGATGGAGTTAAAACGCCTATTGTGCTTGGTGGAACCACGACAAAAAAAGACGTGTTAGAACTAAAAGAAGATGGTTCTGCGATTTATACACAAAACACTAAAGATGCTGATGATAGTAGTATGAGAGTTGATTTACAGACTCCTGTAGTAACAGCAATTCCAAAAGAACTCATGCCTACTATAGCTTTGCAACAGAGTAACACAATTAAGGTTGATTCAGGTGTTGCACCTAGTGAGTTTAAGGTGGTTGCTCCGGTAGATAGAGTAAGTGAAATGAGAACAGAGTTAGATGAGATTAAAGCAATCATTAATAGTCCTAGCAATTTGGGTTTAAGAGGTAATTATGCTATGGATCAATATAATGAATGTGTTGATGATATAAATAATTTAAAATAAGAGAGGATGATGTACAATGTACAACAACATGAAAATTTTAATTAGTAATAAGTATTACAAGACTAAAGAGGAAGCTATTGAAAAACTAGATGTATTCTTTGCAATGGGTAAACTTACAATAGATGAATATATGGAACTTACAATGCTAGCAGAAACAGTATACACTCCACCAGTTGTAGAGCCATTGCCAGAAGAAGTACCAGTTGAAGGAACACTAGCAGTTTAAATTAAATACATATAGGTATAGAGAAGCACCTTATAATAGGTGTATTTTTTATGCCTTTTATACAGAAATGAGGTGATTAGATGGATATTGCAACAATACAAGGACTGATTACAGGAGTAGGATTTCCTATTTTCTGTGTATTAGCATTAGGATTCTTTGGTTATAAAGTATGGGTTAAATCACAGGAACAGCATGAGAAACGTGAAGAGAGATCATATCAAATGTTAGAAGGGTTTAAAATTGCACTTGATAATTTTGGAAATATTCTAGCTAAATATGATGCAAAATTAAGTACGATAGAGGGTAAAATTGATAAAATAGAAGAGAAGATAGAGGGCAAATAATATGGATGTAACTAAGAGATGTGAAGACATAAATGAGCTAGTATCATACTTAAAACCATATGCAACTAGGTTAATTGAAGAGTGTAAGAAACAAGGTATTGATATTAAGATTACGGAAACGTATAGATCACAGGCAAGACAAGATTATCTCTATGCACAAGGTAGAACTAGACCAGGTAATATTGTAACTAATGCTAAAACTAGCGTACATACTTCACGTAAAGCTTTTGACGTATGCATTAATGTAAAGGGAAATGAGTATGATGAAGCACTTCTTAAAAGAGTTGGGAAGATAGGTGAATCAATCGGTCTTGAATGGGGAGGCAATTGGTCAAGTTTTAAAGATAGTCCTCATTTCCAGATGATGAATGAACCAAAGAAAGATACATTGAAAATCAAATTAAATGGAGTAGTAAAAGAAGTTGAATACATCGAAAAGAACGGTAACAACTTTGTGAAATTACAAGATTTAAGAGATAGTAAAATTACAATCGAGTATGATGGTATGCCTATTGTAGAAGTAAAATAGAGGGGTTTATTCCCCCTCTTATCCATTTGCTATTTCTATAAATTGCTCAATTGGTATTTTAAAATGCAAACAAATAGACTCTATTATATCAAGCCTCAGTGGCTTATCTTGCATTATTTTTGTATATGTAGTGCTACTGATACCAACAGTATTTATCATGTAATCCCTATCAATGTTATTTTGTATCATATAAATCTTGAACGGCTTATAATTTATCACTTGTATCACCCCTAATATAAAATTTACCATAAATATAAAAATTTTTAAATATAGTCAAGCATTTAAACGATTATTCGTGCATATGATGGAGTATAAACACCAAAACAAAATAATAGGTACACATTAAAGAGGTGACATGTAATGAAGGCAGAACGTAGAAATATTACAATCACAAATGAAACTGTATCAATTACATTAGATCGTGCAGAAAATGCAAGCAAGTTTATTGAGAAATGTATTCTATTCTATATAGAAGAAAACGAAAAAGAGTACGCACTATTAGAAGACTTAAATCAACTTGAAGATAAAGTAGAAGTGCTTAATAAGAACTACTTACAGACCAAAGATACATTAAACAAATTAGTAGATAATCTATTTGGAAGGGAGCAATGATAATGAAATTTGAGAATATCGTTAAAAAACTAAAAGCTGATAGTGTTAGAGTTTATCAAGGTGAGTTTGAATATAAGCCTGTAATGATGGTTTCTGGTACTGCATTGATAGACTTAGTAGATGGGGAGATAGTTCCCACCACAGCAAAATACACAGATGTAGTTAAACAAATACAGCAGGGTAAATCACACATTATGACGATAAATACGGTAAATGGATGCAGTCAAAAACGTCTTACAGAGTATCAAAAACTATAGAATGTGACGAGCAGTATCATGTGGGTATTGTGTGTAGGTTACGTGGGTAGCCTATACTGTGGGTACGTAGCCTTATGTATTGCAATGCCTAAGATATCATCACTCACTCCGTTCGTTTCTTCTATCTTAAACCCCTCATAGCGTTATAAAATTAAAAACTGTTAGAAGGTGTCTTGTCTATGAAGATATATTATATCAGACCAAAAACGACAAAGAGAAAGAGTATCAAGCTTTATAGTTTAGGATCATTATTAAGTTTTATTTCATGTTTAAGAGATAAAGAAGTAGCGATCATATTAATCTTTGTATTATTACTTGCGATAGTTGCAGCTATTCAAAACGTTTTAATGGCAGATAACAAGTCAGGAGACGAATGGGATAGAAAGTTAAAAGCCTATGAGAAGCATAAGAAAATAGAACGCATGTTAGAAGACACTAAAGATAAACACTGTAAAAATATTAATCCAAAAAACTTAATTTAAGTGGAGGTGTCTTATGATATTGGGAACTATGATGATGTTAACAGGTGCTACAGGGCTGTTTGGTATGAGTATTGCTCCAGAAGTATTTAAATATATCAAAAATAGAAAGAGATCAAAGAAAGATGTAGAACTCACTCTTGATGAGCAATACACTCAATTCTTTTCTAATTTAGGCATTATTGATCCTAAAACAGACTGGATAAAAGCAGTAGGAGAAGTAGAGAAACATGAATTCTATAGTAAAGTATCATTCTACCTATCAGACACATTGAGTGTTGCAGACTTTAAAAAACATGAAGAAACAATAAGACAAAAGTTAAGGGTAGATAACTTAGAAATCTACTACGAGAATGGAAGAATGATATTTAGGTCTAGGGTATCAGAATTGCCAATAATACCTTATGAGTTTGAAAAGACACCTAAGAATTTGATACCTCTTGGAATTAATTTAGATGGAGATGTTACGTCATGGGATGTTAAAAAAGATCCTCATGCAATGATTATCGCCGGCACAGGTGGAGGAAAGTCTAACCTTTTAAATTGCATTATAGACCATATTATAAATAATTCACCGAAGTCTAAGTTGTTCTTGATTGATATGAAGAATGGTATTGAGTTAGGGATATATCAAAATGTTAGAAATGTAGTAGCCTATGCCGAAGACTTACAAGGTGCAAAATTAGTTATAGCTAAAATAGAAGAAGAGTTTAAGGCTAGAGTACAGGTGATGAAAGAAGCTGGTTATCGTGATTTTAGTAAATACGTAAATGATAAGCCAAACACGACTATGAAGCGTGCTTATATTATTATTGATGAATTCCCAGATTTAAATGATGACGAGGATGCGATGGATTCACTTATTGAGTTAATCAGAAAAGTAAGGGCGGTAGGTATGCACATACTACTTGCAAGTCAAAGAGCCACGGTCGATTCAATTCCATCGAGTTTGAAAAATAACGTGTACTGCAAAATAGGCATGAAGATGTCAGATGCACATAATTCAAATTTGCTAATTGGTAGAGACGGACTTGAAAAATTAAACGCAGGGGAAAGTATATCCATTATAGATACAAAAGAAGTGTTCTTTAAAGCGTATTTAATAGAAGATAGCGTGATAGAGGAAACTGTAAAAAAATTTGCGAAATTAGATTCAGAAGTTAATTCAAACGAGCCTATCTCAAGCAAAGTTACTAAACTATTCTAGGATGTGATTTCATGGTTACTGAAAGAGATGCTATTGCTATATCATTCTTGGAACAATTCAACATGGCAGTACCTAAACAAATTGCTAAAGTAGCATATGAAGATAACTTGAAAATTTGCTATAACAGGCTTAATAGATTGCATAAAGATAAGTTGATTTACAAGACAGAAAATAAGATAGGCAAAGGATTCATTTACTCAGCATATAGGATTAGATCATTAAAGCAATTTATCCATAATAACATTAGGGTAGAATTCTTCTTAAAGTTATTACATGAATCGGATATAGATGAGTTTAAAGTCGAACCAGTAATGGAGAATATCAGACCAGATTTAGTAGTTAAGGGAACTTATAAACATCAGAAGTATTCATTCATTGTGGAGATTGAGACTAAACAGAATCACTCTAGTATCAACTATGATAAACACTTTAACTTTCTATTAATTAATTGGAGAAAATACTTCAATGAAGATGATAAGCCAATTATAGTGTACATTACCGATAAAAAGGTGGATAGCAGCAAGATTAAATTTGAGTATAGGCATATTAAAACCGATCTATCCAACTTCCAAGACATATTTAGTTAACTCGAGGACACAAAGTCCTCCTGTACATAGCCATAGAATAACATATTTAAGATGTGACTTATTCATGTGCTATACAGCTTTAATGGTTCAATGCACCGTCAGTAGACATAGCAGAGCGTCATAAAAGCGATATAAAACTATCTAATTTACAATGGAGGAATGATAAGAAATGACCAATTTAACACTTGCAGCATTACTCAGTATCACAATCAGTACACTTGCATTAACAACGTATTTGGTAAACTACTTTGGACTGAAGATGATTAATATGTACAAGGGATTTCACTACAAAATGTTCTTGATCTTCACGTTAGTACCATATTTCAATTTGATATTTTTGATTTGGAATGTAATTTTATTTGCTACTAATGTGAAAGGTTATAAAGTAGTGAAAAAGAAAAAAGCTTCAACACGTACATCTTCAAAAAGAAGAGTATATGTCAAAGCCTAATACATGTGTAGATATAGTATAACCAAATAGATATAGTTTATACAAGGCTTAGATGAAATTTTCTAAGTCTCTTTTTTAGCGTATATATTAGAAAGCAATGGGTTAGAGGTTTTAGAAAAAGAACAACTAAAGTCCTTTAAGAACCTCAGTCAAATTCAACGTGGTAATCTCGTCCCCACCATTCTCTGGTAGAAGGTAGATATTTTGTGCCTATATAATCTGTTGCTTGATATATCTCAAGTTAAAAAGTAGGTCGTAATCTAGTGACGAGTGGATTTAAAGTCAATAAAATCAACGCTTTCCTTGAATTGTTCCATCTTACTGTATCCCAGTCCCTCTAATAATTGTCGTGCATCAGACGCATAACAATTTAAAATATCAATAAAATCAATCTTAAAACAAGTTCTTTTAATGAACCTATTTTATGGGCTTGCTATTATACCATTATATATATTGTTTGCTTCAACACAAGTACCCCTCAACCCCTTGATATATAAGGTTTCTTAATTTATTTTATACCAATTTGCATTTTTTATACCATAAGTTTGGTATAGATAGTATACCCCCCCAACAACGATAATTCATATATATAGTATAGAGTTTTCATACATGGGGAGGTATTAACACTAATGAGTATAGTCCTGACTCATTAATTAACCATCCACCTCTTTGTCCTAAACTGGATAACGATTTGTTATTGAGTTTATCCTCATCATCAACATGGTCTTTTAATGCCTTGCTTGGATTTTCATAACCAAGTCTTTCAGCAACATCTCAAGTGTGAATCGCAATCGAGCTATAACTCTAACAGTCGTTAGCGAATCCCAAAACTGCCCTACGAAATGTAGGTGAGTTAGACTCAAAACAATTAAAATTTCCCCAACTGTAAGCATAAAGTAGTCTTATTATATATATGCTTGGACATGGGGAAAATAAATAATAGGAGATGTGGGTACAAAATGTCATGTCATAGATAGTTGATGACATTAATTCTATAATGTAAAATATGTAATACTTATTATAAATCTTTACCAAGACTGTAAACCGGACTATAATAGAAGTAAATTTTGATTTACAAGATAAAATAATCTGATTTACAATACGTTTATTTGTTTTTTATTAGTCTATATAGGGAATATCATTATAGAGAACAATTTTCTATTGATTCTTGGAAGAGATAACAGGAGAAATTTTATAGCTAGCTTGACGAATACAGGCTAAAAACGTACTATTATAGGTAGAATTATATTATGAGAGACAATAAAAATGAATAGATAAACTTAGAAAATTTATTAAGATAAAGACTAAGATATAGGACAGATTGGAGAACGTATGAATACATCAGACTTTTATTTTGACTTACCAGAAGAACTTATAGCTCAAGTTCCTCTTGAAGAACGTACAGCATCAAAACTTATGGTACTTGATAAAGTAACAGGTGAAATACAACATAAACATTTTTATGATATGATAACTTATTTAAATCCTGGAGACTGTTTAGTACTTAATGATACACGTGTTATTCCAGCAAGACTTTTTGGAGCAAGAGAAGGTTCTGGTGGAAAAGTAGAGTTTTTACTTCTTACAAGAAAAAGTGAAAAAGATTGGGAAGTTCTTGTAAAACCAGGGAAGAAAGCACGTATTGGAGACCGTATTGTATTTGGAGACGGTATTTTAACAGCGACAATTAAAGAAATAATTGAAGATGGAAAACGAATTGTAACTTTTGAATATGAAGGGATTTTTGAAGAGGTACTAGATCAACTTGGTGAAATGCCACTTCCACCATATATTCATGAGAAATTAGAAGATAAAGAACGCTACCAAACAGTGTACTCAAAACATGAAGGCAGTGCTGCAGCACCTACAGCTGGCTTACACTTTACAAAAGAATTATTAGAACAAATTAAAGAAAAAGGTGTGCATATCGCCTATGTAACACTACATGTTGGGTTAGGTACTTTCAGACCAGTAAAAGTAGAAGATATTTTAGAACATGAAATGCACTCAGAATTCTATATTATTGATGAAGAAAATGCTAAGATTATTAATGATGCCAAAGCTAATGGCGGCAAAATTATTTCAGTTGGTACAACTAGCACAAGAACATTAGAATCTAATGCTACTGAAGATGGCGTTATATGTGCAGGTAGCGGTTGGACAAATATCTTTATTTATCCAGGTTATAAGTTTAAATGTGTAGATAGATTATTTACTAATTTCCATTTACCAGAATCAACACTTATTATGCTTGTAAGTGCTTTAGCAGGTCGTGATCAAGTATTACATGCTTATAATGAAGCAGTTAAAGAGAAATATCGTTTCTTTAGTTTTGGAGACGCTATGTTTATTAAATAGATTGATTTATATTAAATATTAAGGTTGTCACAGTATACATGTAGTTCTAGGTTTTGAGGTTTTAACCTCTCTTAAGCTTTAGAATGAATGAGTTAGATACTGTGACAATTTTTTATTAACTGTTCTATAAAGAACTTGATTTTTGGGAATCATCTAATAAGGTTAGTGAAAGGAGAAAAAAGTGTACGCATTAGTAACAGGAGCAACGAGCGGTATAGGGAGGGCTTTGACCTACTTGTTAGCCAAAGAAGGTTATGATTTATTGCTTAGCGCAAGAAATTTGAAGAATTTAAAAGATTTGCAAATAGAGTTAGAGAAGACTTATAATGTAGTAGTACAAGTAGTAAGTGTGGATGTTACTCAACTAGAGGAGATAGACCACCTGATTTCATACATAAAAAGTCAAAATAGAAAGATAGATTTGTTTGTAAATAATGCAGGGGTTGGATTCTTCGGAGCATTTGAAGAAATGAGTGAAGAAGAAGACTTAATTAGTATTGATACAAATATTAAAGGTTTTACCTATTTGACGAAAAAAGTGTATCCTTATCTTGGGTCAGGTAGTACTGTACTTCAAGTTGCATCGACAGCAGCCTTTGCTCCAGGTCCATATATGGCAGTGTATTATGCTTCTAAATCTTATGTATTATCACTATCTATGGCGCTACGTAATGAATGGAAGGATAAAGGGATTCATGTAAGTATACTATGCCCAGGCCCTACAAAAACAGAGTTTATTAAAAAGGCAAGGATGCAAAAGTCTGGACTTGCTAGCTTGACAGCGATGACACCAGAGCAAGTTGCAAAATGTGCTTACAAAGGAATTAAAAAGCATAAGGCTATTATTATCCCTGGAATGACTAATAAATTATCTACCGTAGTTATGTCATTATGTCCGATCAGGCTAAGTACATTACTTGTACGCAGTACTCAGAAAAAATAGGAGAGAGGAGGGGAGCTATGACTAAATATAGCAAAATCTTTAAAGTTAATTTTAGAGATGTAGACTTTAATTACAATTTAACAATGAATGCTCTTGTAGATTATATGCAAGAAGTAAGTGGTGAGCATGCTTTAGAACTAGGTATTGATTTTACATTAGATGAAGATCAGCAAATGTATTGGATTGTGTCTCGTGCAAAAATGCATTTAGATAGTTACCCAAAGTGGCAACAACATATACGTATTGAGACTTATCCTGTAGGTGTTGACAAGTTGTTTTGTGTAAGAAGATTTGATATTTTTGATGAAGAAGATAGGCAACTTGGATATATCATTGGAGATTATATTTTAATGGACTATCATACACATAGACCCTTACGTGTGCAAAAGTTAGAAGGACCTATGCAAAAGCTCAATTGGCCTTATGAAGGTGAGGAGCTTCCAAAACTTAAAGCACCTGTAGAAGTTATAAAAGAAGATATTCGTAAAGTGCGTAGTGGTGAAATTGATATCAATGGACATATGAATAATGCACATTATGTACGCTGGGCAACAGATATGCTTGATTGTGATGAACGCACTAAAAATCCGATTCGCAGTATTCAAACCAACTATGTTACATCTTTAGTAGAGGGTGACCAAGTACGTGTAATAAGAGGATTAGATGAAGATGGGAGCACGCTTATTCAAGGAACGAGCCTTGATGGTACGACAGTGTACTGGACAAGTAAGATTGTGCTTATGGACTTATAATAAAAATATTATTTTAAAACAATTATTTTGATGTTAGTTAAGCTAGCTTAAGTCAAATGCCTGTGAAATTAAATGGAGGACTTAAGTTAGCTTTTAAATTTTAAACTTATAAAAAGTATGTTATACTAGCTGTAGTTTGCAGAAATATGGAAAACAAAAGAGTAAACAGTGTTTGCTAAACAAAAAGATAAGAGAGGACAGAAAATGGATTTTATTGAAATTTTTAAAGCGATTATATTAGGAATCATTGAAGGTATTACAGAGTGGTTACCAATTAGTAGTACAGGTCACATGATTTTAGCAGATGAATTTATTAAGCTCAATGTAACACCACAATTTAAAGAAATGTTCTTTGTAGTTGTGCAACTAGGAGCTATTATGGCAGTTGTTGTCTTGTTCTGGAATAAGCTATTTCCTATTTCTTTTAAAGATAAGGTAACAATTAAAAAAGATACCATCAACTTATGGTTAAAAGTAATTGTAGCTGTATTACCAGCTATGATTATTGGTCTACCTTTTGATGATTTATTAGACGAACTATTTTATAATTACCAAACAGTAGCATTAATGCTGATTATTTACGGGGTACTCTTTATTATTATTGAAAATCGTAATAAAGATAAGGTAGCAAAGATACAGACTTTAGATCAATTAACTTATAAGGCTGCGCTTATGATCGGTGTATTTCAAGTTCTTGCACTTATCCCAGGTACATCACGTTCAGGAGCAACAATTATTGGTGCTATATTAATTGGAACCTCACGTTTTGTAGCAGCAGAATTTACATTCTTCCTAGCTATTCCAGTTATGTTTGGAGCAAGCTTATTAAAGCTTCTTAAATTTGGATTTGTATTTACAAGTATGGAGCTGACTATCCTTTTAGTAGGAATGGTTGTGGCATTCGTAGTATCTATTTTAGCAATTAAGTTCTTAATGGGCTATATTAAGAAACATGACTTTAAAGCATTTGGATATTATCGTATTGTGTTAGGTATTATTGTTCTTGCCTATTTCTTCTTAAGATAGGCATACAAAAAAGCCCTACCAAGTATTTACTTGGTGGGGCTTTTTTATAAGGAGTAAGTCCTCACGTAAGTCTAATGCAATATTAAGTATATCACAATTGTTAGAAT
The DNA here is from genome assembly GCF_027857615.1 of Holtiella tumoricola. Classification (NCBI taxonomy): domain Bacteria; kingdom Bacillati; phylum Bacillota; class Clostridia; order Lachnospirales; family Cellulosilyticaceae; genus Holtiella; species Holtiella tumoricola. The sequence continues at coordinate 30,150 of NZ_JAQIFT010000045.1, read as the reverse complement.
TGTAAACACAATTTGTAGATTTAATTTTGAAATCCTGTTAAAATGAGTGGATTACTATCACTAATACCAAGACAAAAACTCATCTCTTGTGTATCAAGGTTATATACTGAAAGATAATTCTTAAAGCGAGGACCAGATAAGTCCTCTAACAAGAGATAGACGAGATTATCTTTAAGAGTAAGATCGAGTACTTTTGGCCAAGAAGACGGGAGTGAAAGTAGGTAAGGGGTGGGAACTGATTTCTGATAGAGAAGTTCCTTATTTTCCAAAAGTAGATATTTTACTTCATTCTCTTGTAAAGCATAGGTAAATGTATATTGAGTATTGCATAGAACACCTTCAGCTTCAAAGGGAAGAGGGAAGTAGGATAAAGTATCATCTAAAGGATTATAAATTTGTAAGGTATTACCTGCTATAAAAAGGGCTAGCCCATTATCTGTAAGCGTATAGTGCATGCTATTTAATGCAGAAGGATGTGTCTCTAAGCGTTTATAATCAATGACATCAAAGGTATTTAAATCTACAGTATAAATAAGAGCATGGTAGCTCATGGCTTCACCAGCTAAGATAATAAGTTGGTTATCTATAACTCTCATATCAGATACATACATAGAGTGGGTATAAAGCTTTTGCGGTAAGTTAAGAGAGGAAAGCTTACCTGTAGCATTTTCAAGAATACGAAAGGTACTTAAATCTCCAGGAAAGGCAAAGAAGGTAAAGGTATCTGTTTCATAGTAATCTTGAAAGGTTGAGGTTAGAGGTTGACCATTTTGAGAAAATATTTTTTGATAGTTTTTAAATTGATTTTGTTCTATAAAGCCCTCTGAGTAAGGAACAAAGTTTTGTGAAGTAGCTTTTAGATCTTGGCCAGAAAAAGTAAAAGCATGAATTTGTTTGTAAGTAAAATCAGAACCATAGATAGAGATATCAGTCAAATCCACACTATTTTGTGCATTTATGATTAATTCTGTGTATAACTTAGGGGGAAGAAAAGTTTTTATGAGGATAACTAAAGCGATTAGACTTATAGCTAGTCCAGTAACTATTAAGGCTAATCGCTTTTTATATGTTTGTTTCATAAGTATCACCAATCCTTACTAGGATCAAATCCATAGATTTGCAGTGTTTCTAAATAGGGGCTACGTCCAATATCCCCAGGGGAAACAAAGATACCACCAGAGCTATCTAGGTCAATACCAAATTGCTTAAAAGTATGCCATACAATATGTGAACAATGGGTACTTGTAGGAATGGTCTTATTGGTTTTCATAGCAAGAATATTATAAGGAATACCTTGCATAGAAGTAGCAGCAAAGTTTGCAATTTCATCTAAGAAAGCTTGGTCTACATCTTTTAGACGCATCATTTTAAAGGTAGGACGATAAGACCACCAAGAAGCATCTTGCTCCATACTAAGTGTAAATGGTTCTAGTGATTCTAACATTTTACCACGTACACTATCAATAACAAGGCCAGCATGTCCATGACGCCAATTATATGTGTAAGTAGATTTAGATAAGAAGATATAACCATTTTCATAAGGTGCTAGTTCAAAGGCTGGAATCATTTCACCTTTCTCATTAAGTACTTTATCAATATTTGTAAAAGGAGTCATTTTTGTTTTAACTACATTTTGAGGTTTAAAGTAATTGGATTGAAAAGATAACATTTTTGTTTTAAAATCAGGTTGTTGTTTCAAGATATCTATCATAGGTTTAGCAATACCTGTTTGAGCATAGAGTAAGGCATAATCTTCATCAGAGAAACTAGGTTGATCAAGAACTTCTTCTATAGAAACATGGCTAACTTGTGGTGCAAAAAACATGTTGTTAGCAGCATGAAAACCTAACAAAATATAGATAGTGAGTGCGAGGCCTAATATACTAGAGATAACTATTAAAGGTATTTTAAATTTTTTCATTGGGAATTCCTCCTAACTCCATTATCCACATTATAACAAAGTATTATGAGGCAAAAAAGAAGAATACTAAAAAGAGGTGACTTAAAATGATTAAACTGATTGTTTCAGATTTAGATGGAACGTTAGCATTAGAGGATGGAAGCTTTTCAAAAGAAACTTTTGAAGTAATTCATGCACTTAATAAGAAAAATATAAAATTTGCTGTAGCAACTGGCAGGCAAGGTGCAACAGTAGAAAATGATTTTAAAGCAGTATTAGACTGTATTTATGTAATTGCAGACAATGGTGCTATGATTAAACATCAAGGACATGAAATAGGTGTAACCTATTTAGATCAGCAAAAAGCAAGACAGGTCATTGAAACAGGAAAGCAAATAGAAGGAATACAGATGATTATCTGCTGTAAAGATACTGCTTATAATCTTTCAGTGGATCCTCACTTTGAAGATGAGATTGCTAAGTATTATTATAGTCTTCAGAATGTAGATAGTAGTGATGATATAAAAGAAGATATTATTAAGATAGCCTTTTATCATAGAGAAGGTATAACAAAAGAAATAGAGAATGTTTTAAAAGAAAAATGGGGAGAACATTTTGCGATTACAGTATCGGGTAAAAATTGGGTGGATATAGGAAGTATTCAAACTAGTAAAGGTGCAGGGGTTAGATTCCTTCAACAGAAGTATCAGATAGATCCAGCAGAATGTATGGCATTTGGTGATTATTTCAATGATGTATCTATGTTGAATGAGGTAGAAGAAAGTTATGTAATGGAACATGCTCCAGTAGAAATGAAGCAACATGCTAAACATATTGCTAAAACAGGTAAGGTACTAGATATTATTAGAGAGAGATGTTTATAAATAGTAGCAGAATCATAAATAAAAATAGAAGAGGATATACCTTTGGGTATATCCTCTTCTATTTTTATTTATGATTTATATGTTAGAGAAAAGGGGGAAGGCGGGAACTAACCCACTTTCTTACATAGACTAAATGTTAAATGAATTAATAACTTTGTAATATAAAAGGGTAAGATAGGAAAAAATAAGGATAAAATAGAAAATGTAATAATATGGAAAAACTAAAATTCTTGAAAAGACTTGTAAAGATGGAAAAAATGTGTATAATAAATATTACAAAGATGTTACAAACAGCAAACAAATATGTAACAACTTTAAAATTCGACTTGAAAAAAGGAGACGTATTATGAAATTTAAAAAATTATTTACTTTAGCATTAATGGGAATAACTGCACTTTCAGCAACAGCATCAGTGCAAGCGAAGGAACTTACATATAAAGCATATGAAAACGGGTGTGTTATTAAAGTTGGAAACTCCAATAGCTGTTCTCAAACAACTACTAAGCCATCACAAGATTGTTCAAATTGGTTACCAAATTGTCCAACTATAAACAAGCCATCAACAGATTGTCCAGAGTGGTTACCAGGTTGCTCAGATAATAATTGTCCAGATGTAGAATTACCAGATACAGATCAACCAGCAACAAACAAACCAGGATGGTTACCAGATATTTCAGTACCAAGTAAGCCAGATACAAGTAAGCCAGACACAAATAAGCCAGACACAAGTAAGCCAGACACAAGTAAACCAGGAACAGGTACAGAAGTAAGCTCTCAAACAGCTTATGAAAATAAAGTATTAGAACTTGTTAACGTTGAACGTTCTAAAAATGGTTTAAAACCTCTTACAATGGATGAAAGTGTTAGAAAAGTAGCAAGAACTAAATCTACAGATATGAGACAAAATAAATATTTTGATCATACAAGCCCAACATATGGATCACCATTTGATATGTTAAAACAATTTGGCATTAGCTACAGAAGTGCCGGTGAAAATATTGCACAAGGTTATCAAACACCAGAAGCAGTAGTAAAAGGATGGATGAATAGTCCAGGACACCGTGCAAACATTCTTAATTCAAGCTTCACACATATTGGTATAGGATATGATGCTCAAGGACATTACTGGACACAAATGTTCATTGGCAAATAATATAAAACATACAAATTAATAGATAAAATAGCGAAACATACATACAAAAATACAGCATACATACAAATGCATATAAAAATGAGGACTGTTACGGGACAGTCCTCATTTTTATTGTTATCACTTTAAAGGGAATGTGGTATATTGTCATAAGACAAGTAGTAAAATACATAAGCTAAAATATAAGGAGGTGGAAAAATGACGTATAAAACTCATATAGTAGGAGGAATAGTTTTAGCCGGCGTTATTCATCAGCATTTTTTCACTTTGTCTGAACTAGAATTTACTTGTTATTACATTGGAGCAACTGCGGGAAGCTTGTTGCCAGATATAGATCATCCTCAAAGTTTTATTAGTCAACAAATGAGCTTATTACATTATCCATTTAAAAAGCTAGGACATCGAAAAGGAACACATAGTTTATTGGGCTTAGGTATAATGTGGGGAATAGTGTATTCGCTATTTGGAACTAATTATGTTGGATTAGGAGTAGTATTAGGATATTTATCACATTTACTATTAGATATGCTAAATCCTAAAGGTGTACCTTTACTATACCCTTTTACAAAATACAAATATAAAATAATAGGTAAAATACATACAGGAGAAAGAGGAGAAGAGATTGTTTATTTTATACTAATGGTAGCTTTACTATTTTTAGTAGTGAAAGGCTTATCTCAAATATCATTCTTAGGATTATAAAAAGCCCGTCTTCATTTGACTTTACAAAGTCTTATGGAGACGGGCTTTTATTTACATCTTGTATTTTTTTTCGCGTACTTTAGCAGAAATCTCAGCTAATTCTTCCTTAGAAAGATCCTCTAAGTGCTCTAATTTTTCTAGGAAAGTAGCTGTACTTTCATTCGCTTTAATTTTCATAAATTCCATGTAGAAACTAACAACAATACCAGGAATAAGTGCAATGACAAATATCCCATAAAAACTTAAAAGTACAGTTAAAAGCCTACCTAGAGTTGTAACTGCATAGAAGTCACCAAAACCTATTGTTGAAACAACGGTAAAGCAGTACCATAGGCTATCCCCATAGGAATTAATACTAGGTTCAACTAGTTCAAAAATAAAACCCATAAAAAGAATAAAGATAAAAAAGCTTATAACAATCTTATCGGCATTTGTACTTTTTAATATTTTCCAAACTAACTTTAATTTTTTCATTGTTCACCTAAGCTGTAAATTAATGTTGGTAAGCAGCTTTCACTTGATCAATTCTTGAGGTTGCACCACGAAGAAGTAAATCACAAATAGTAAGTGCTGCCATAGATTCTACCACAACCACAGCACGTGCGACAACCGTTGGATCATGACGACCTTGAATAGAAACTTCTACATTTTCAAGATTATGATTAAGTGTTTGTTGAGGCTTAGCAATAGAAGGTGTAGGTTTAAAATGAGCACGGAAGACAACCGGTGATCCATCAGATAAACCACCCAGTATACCACCAGAATGGTTAGTATGTTTCAACACCCTTTTGCAAAGTGGATGAGCATTGCCTGAGAATCCATGACTTTTATAGTTTGCCTCGCCATAATGATCTAATTCAGTAGTGGTATAAAAAGCATCGTTATATGTAGAGCCTTTCATAGAGCTAGCCTTTACGCCTTCACCTACTTCAAAAGCTTTAACTGCATTAATACTCATAATGGCTTGTCCAAGACATGCATCTAGACGATCAAATACAGGTTCACCAATACCTACAGGTAGACCTGTAACTTGGCATTCTACTATACCACCTATAGAATCTTGTTCTTCTTTCATTTGGGCAATAAGCTTAAGGGCATCATTGGCCTTTTGGGCGTGAGGCATTGAAAGAAGATTATTGGCAATTTCGTTATAGTCTATTTCGTTATCATTAATAACAATAGACCCAAGTGCTTTAGTATAGGCCTTGATATGAATGCCAAGTTCATCTAAAATACGCATAGCAACACTACCAGCAGCAACACGGGCAGCTGTCTCACGAGCAGAGGCACGTCCACCTCCACGGTAGTCGCGATTCTCATATTTTAAGTGATAAGTGTAGTCGGCATGTGAAGGACGATAAATATCTTTGAGATGATCATAATTATGAGAGCGTTGGTCTTCATTACGAATCATAAGGCAAATAGGTGCGCCTGTAGTTTTGCCTTCAAATACTCCTGATAAAATTTCTATTTCATCAGATTCTTTACGCGCAGTGGCAATTTTAGTATTACCAGGTTTTCTTCTAACCATGTTCTTCATAATATCTTCCTTTGAAAGGGGTATATTAGAAGGGCAGCCATCGATAATGACACCAATGGCAGGGCCGTGAGATTCACCAAAAGTAGATACAGTAAAATGTTTGCCAAAAATAGAACCGGACATATGAAAACCTCCTATTAAGGATTTTTCTTAATTGTATCAAATTATTAGAATGTCTTCAATAACTGTGACTAAAAGTAGGGAAAAATGATAAAAATACAGGAGAGTATTCTTGTAATAACATACTTTTTCTTGTAAACTGTATGGTAGTATATGACAGATAGGAGATACACTAATATGTACGAACTATTAAAAGTAGAAGGCAGAGCAAAACGTGGTAGATTTCATACTGTACATGGTACAATTGAAACACCAGTGTTTATGAATGTAGCTACAGTAGCAGCGATAAAAGGTGCACTTGGTGCAGAGGACCTTCACAATATCCATACACAAGTAGCTTTATCAAATACGTATCATCTACATTTAAGACCAGGTGATAAAGTAATTAAAGAGCTAGGTGGATTACACAAATTTATGGTATGGGACAAGCCGATTTTAACAGATTCAGGTGGATTCCAAGTATTTTCACTTGCGGCTATGCGTAAGATTAAAGAAGAAGGCGTATATTTCTCTTCTCATATTGATGGTCGTAAGATTTTCATGGGACCAGAAGAAAGTATGCAAATTCAATCAAACATTGCTTCAACAATAGCAATGGCATTTGATGAGTGCCCACCAGCACTTGCAGACAGAGCGTATATTTTACCTTCTGTAGAGCGTACAACAAGATGGCTTAAACGTTGTATGGATGAGATGAACCGTCTTAACTCTTTAGAAGATACAATTAATAAACAACAAATGCTCTTTGGTATTAACCAAGGTGGTATTTTACCAGATGTACGTATTGAGCATGCTAAGGTTATTCGTGAATTTGATTTACCAGGTTACGCAGTAGGTGGACTTGCAGTAGGTGAAAGTCATGAAGATATGTACAACGTACTTGAAGCTGTTGTGCCTTATTTACCACAAAATAAGCCAACTTATTTAATGGGGGTAGGTACACCAGAAAATATTTTAGAAGCAGTTGATCGTGGTATAGATTTCTTTGACTGTGTATTACCAGCACGTAATGGTAGACATGGGCATGTTTACACTAACCATGGCAAGATGAATCTTTTCAATCAGAAATTTGAGAAAGATATGAGCCCAATTAGTGAAGAATGTAAATGTCCAACATGTCAAAAATACAGTAGAGCCTATATTAGACATCTTCTTAAAGCAAAAGAAATGCTTGGTATGAGACTTTGTGTTATTCATAACCTTTACTACTTCAACAACTTAATGACAGAAATTCGAGATGCATTAGACAAAGGTGAATTTGCTAAATACAAGGAAATGCGTCTAGAAGGATATAAAAACAAATAATTTATAATAATGGAGGAGAAAATTATGCAAACAGCATCAACAGGCGGAATGCTTATGTCAACAGTGCTTTACCTTGGATTTTTCTTTTTAATTATGTACTTCTTAATTATCCGTCCACAAAAGAAAAGAGACAAACAAGTAGCGGATATGCAAGGGTCTATCAAAGTAGGGGATGAAGTATTACTTACAACAGGTATTTATGGTAAAGTTGTAGATATCATCAATGACTTATTTATTATTGAACTTGGCCTTAATAAAAGTGTTCGTATCCCAGTTAAAAGAGTAGCAGTTGCATCAGTAGGTGCACCAAACCTTACAATCTCTAAAGCTGCAGAGCCAGTGGTAGATGATGAAGATGAATACGAAGAAGATGAATATGAAGAATACGAGGAAGAGGATGAGAAATAATCATCCTCTTCTTTTTCTAAGGAGTGAGTAATATGCTTGAAGATAACAAAATGTTAGAAGCAGCTAAGGTTGGCAAAGGAGCAAGTATTGTTTCCATTATTTTAATGCCTTTTATATTTACAATATTGCTTTCCGTAGGAATAGGAGTAGCATCTATTATAGGAGTTACCATCTTTGGAAATAATGAAACAGAACTTAGTCTTATTTATTTACAATACATGCAATATGCTATTTCCTTTGCAATAGCTGGAGGAGGTATTTTACTTTATGTTTCTTATATAGAGAAGCGTAAAGTAGAGAGTCTTGGATTCTTCAAAAATCATGTTATATCAAGTTATTTAAAAGGAATGGCTATAGCTGTTATTGGGATTTTATTAGTAATAAGTATTTTACAGTTTAAAGGTGAAATAACATTAACTGTATCTAATCTTCCTATAGGTATTAATGGCATAATACTTTTTGGCCTCATTCTTACGGCTTGGATTATTCAAGGAGCTGCAGAAGAGATATTAGTACGTGGCTATATGTTTCAATCTATTGCTGTAAAGTATGGCGTTTATAAAGGGATTATCTTCTCCTCAGTTGTTTTCTCGTTATTACATTTAGGGAATAGTGGTGTCACTGCTATCAGTTTAATTAATATTTTGATGTGTGGATTGATGCTTTGTCTGTTAGTCTTAAAAGAGGAAAATTTATGGGGTGCATGTGGATTCCATACAGCTTGGAATCTCTTTCAAGGAAATATATTTGGAATCAATGTGAGTGGAAATGTATTAGATGTTAGTTTATTTAAAACTCACATAGGAGAGGCTTCTATATGGAATGGTGGGCCTTTTGGAATGGAAGGAAGTATATTAACTACAGGTTTTATGATTATGGTAAGTGGTATATTAATATGGCAACTATCTAAAAAAACAGCATAAAGATTTCTTTATAAAAAGTTCTTAATTTATTAGGGTGGGCGTCATATTTTGTTAAAAAATTACAGGCATAATAATATATGAAGAGAAGAGATGTAGCAGAAATCTTCCCTAACAGTTGAAGCTACATAACTCGCTCTAAAATTAAAATCTCCCCATATTATTATCCCTTTTTCAGTTTGTATAATATAAACGGAAAACAAAGAAGACGCCATCCCCAAGGCGTCTTTTTTGTTTTGAGAGAAAGGTAACTTTATTAATTATAGATTAGGAAGTTCAATAAAATTAAGTTATTATAAATTTATCCTTGACTTTTGTAAAGAAACGGCGTATACTATAAAAGTATTCAGTAGTCAGCTATATCGCTTCACGTGTTAATTGAGATTCACATGTTATTAGAGATTATATATGTTACTTAATATAATCTGTAATATTATGTGAATTTTTTTTGTTTACGTAGATTACAGAAATTCATATTAGGAGGTACCGCACATGATGACAGGTACAGTTAAATGGTTTAACGCAGAAAAAGGTTTTGGATTTATTTCAAGAGAAGATGGAGATGACGTATTCGTACATTTCTCAGCAATTCAAGGAGATGGATTCAAATCTCTTGAAGAAGGACAAAAAGTAAACTTCGACCTTACTAAGGGTCCACGTGGCGCTCAAGCAGAGAACGTTACAAAAGCATAATAACTCAGCAGTTATTTTAAAGGCAGAACTTTGGTTCTGCCTTTTTTGCTTTATATTATTTTTTAGAGAGTATTATGTAATTCATTTTATGGACTAAGAAAGTTGTTAATTTATTAAAATTTCCTTCAAATCAAATTAACTGTAAGCCTTTAAAATAATATATGAAGAGAAGAGATGTAGCAGAAATCTTTCCTAACAGTTGAAGCTACATAACTCGCTCTAAAATTAAAATCTCCCCATATTATTATCCCTTTTTCAGTTTGTATAATATAAACGGAAAAAAAAGAAGGCGCCATCCCCAAGGCGTCTTTTTTTTGAGTAAAATAAGAACTAGAAATGCTTATGAAAATAATTTCATATTTTATCTAGAAAAGAAAATTGTCTTCATAACTTATTCAAGAGGATAAGTTATGATAGTTACATGAGCAGATGATGTATAGCATAATCTTCCCTAACAGTTATAGCTATAGATCTCACTCTGAGATTAAAATCTCCCCATATTATTTATCCCTTTTTCAGTTTGTATGAATATATAAACGGATCAAAAGACGCCTTCCCCAAGGGCGTCTTTTTTTGTGAAAAGGATTTCATATTTTTTTTGAAAAATGAAGATTATCTTCATAACTTATTCAAGAGTATGGATTAATATAGTCACATGAGCGAATGATATGTAGCCTAATCTTCCCTAACAATTAAAGCTACATATCTCACTCTGAGATTAAAATCTCCCCATATTATTTATCCCTTTTTCAGTTTGTATGAATATATAAACGGACAAAAAGACGCCTTCCCCAAGGGCGTCTTTTTTTATATCTATAATTCTTTATAAAAGGATTCCAACATAATATAGGCAAGTTCTTCTGTGCTAGGATGGTGAAGTTTAGCAAGAGGTAATCGTTTAATCTTAAAACGATGAGGATTCTTACGATAAGAAGGAGAAATCTTCAAGAGATGCTCTTCTATAGTCGTAATAAAAGAAGAAAGTGTATAAATTTCATATTTCTCAACAGAGCAACGTGTAGCAAGAGGTTCTAAAAGTGCAATGAGAATATCTTGGTAAGTTGCAGTAGGGGAAAGCTTAAGTAGATTAGCAAAGGTGGGAATGATTTTCTCAAAGAGCATACGTTTACTATTCATTTCGGGCAATTTAAGATGCTTACCAATTTCAAAAATAATCTCATCGGAGAGCGTTTGAAGCTTATTCCAAATTATTTCATCATCTACAGGTTCAATATAGTACCGCTGTCCTTTTAGGCCACGAATTACTTTTAAAGCATCATAATAGCCTAATTTAATATTTTGCTTAATAAGCTCATTAGTAAATAAGAGGGTTGTACCCAAATCTTCTGAAGGTAAAACATTAATAATCTCAGCATTATGTGGGTCGAGCTTTGAAAATTTATCACTGCTTGAAGTGCGTATAGCAATAATCTTATCATATCCTTTTCTAAGAAGTAGATTGACAGGACAATTATCATGAATGCCTCCATCTATATAGTACTTCCCATCTAGAGGGCAAAGTTTAAAGCCTGGAAAACTGGCACTTGCCATAATATAATCTTTAATTTTTCCATCAGGAATAAGTTCTTTATAAATTTCTACAGGTTTAAAGTCAGGAATAGATACAGTAACCATTCCAAAATCTCGGTTAGAGGTACGAAGTTTATCTTCATCTATAAGTTGATCTAAAACATTTCTTAGCTTTCCAGTATCAATACCGCCATTTTCAATAAATGCTTTTGCACGGTTTTTCAAATACTTAATCATATCTAAAGAGAGTTCACTCTGAACCATCTTTCCCATATACCCATCATCTATATCAAATAAGGTAGAGGGCTCTAAGTTAATCCAAAGCTCATAGAGTTTATTAAAGTCGCCTTGTGAAACTAAAGCACCGTTAAAAGCACCTATAGATGTTCCAACAACACCATCAAATTCATAGCCATTTTCAAGAAAGGCCTTAATAGCACCAATGTGGAAGGCTCCTTTTGCACCGCCGCCTTCTAAAGCTAATCCTAGCATGATTATCATCTCCATATAATTTACAGTTTCTAAATATACTCTAACAAATTGCTTTTATGCTGACAATCTATAATAATAGATTGTTTTATATATATGGAAGGTATTCTTTCCTATTAATAATGAGATTAGTAAAAATTGTGCTAGTCTGTTAAAGAATTTAACATAGATTTAACATAACTCAAATATGTTTTGAACATTAGGGGGGTATCCTTAATCTCGTAAATTACATAAGGGGGCAATAAAAAATGAAAAATAAATTTTTAAGAATATTAGGCGTAGCAACAATTGGAATGGCAATGTTAACAGGATGTTCAGGTGGTACAACAAGTACACCAGCACCAACAGGTTCAGCTACTGAAAATACACAAGCTTCTGATACACAAAAAGAAGATACACAAAAAGCAGGCGGTAAAGTTGTAGCAGTTGGTTCAACAACAGTAGCCGTACCAATGGAAAGCTTAGCAGAAAAATATAAAGAAGTTCAACCAGAAGTAGTAGTAGAAGTTCAAGGTGTAGGTTCATCTGCTGGTGTTAAAGCAGCACATGATGGAACAGCAGATATCGGTATGGTATCACGTGAACTTAAAGCAGAAGAAGAAAATGAAAACTTTGAAGTTACAACAATTGCATACGATGGTATTGCAGTAGTAGTAAACCCAACAAATGGTGTAACAGATTTAACAAAAGATCAAATTAAAGATATCTTTGAAGGAACAGTTACTAACTGGAGTGAAGTTGGTGGGACTGATCAACCAATCATCGTAGTATCTCGTGAAGATGGTTCTGGTACAAGAGGTGCTTTCGAAGAAATCCTTAAACTTGAAAAAGAAATCGATGGTAAAAAAGTTTCTTCTATGTCACAAGGTGCTCTTATCGCAGAAGGTAACGGTACAATGAAAGCAACAGTTGCTTCTAAAGAAGGTGCAGTAGGTTTCGTATCTTTAGGATTCATTGATGAAACAGTAAAAGCAATCAGTGTTGATGGTGTAGAACCAACAGTTGAAAGTGTAAAAGATGGCTCATTCAGTATTTCTAGACCACTTCTTATCTTAACAAGTAAAGAGGCTCCAGAAGTAACAAAAGAATTCGTAGACTTTATCTTAGGTGATGAAGGTCAAGAAATCGTTAGCGAAAAATATATCTCAGTTAAATAGAAAATATGATAAGGGGCTTTTAGCCTCTTATCCATTATAATTAATAAGGTGATCATGATGGATAGAATAATGAAGAAAGTGTTCTGGTGTTTTGCAGCTCTTACAATCTCAGTAGTTGCATTTATGGGATTCTATATCGTAGTCAATGGACTTCCATTCTTTCAACATACTAGTCTTTGGAAATTTTTAACCGGCACCAATTGGATGCCTTCAGGTGAAATCTTTGGGATTTTCCCAATGCTCGTTTCCAGCCTTTATGGTACGGCAGGGGCTATGCTTGTAGCCATTATAGTTGGAATTTGTACAGCAATTGTCTTAGTAGAAATTCTTCCTAGTAAACTCGCAAAAATTCTTTCAGCAGCAGTAGACTTATTAGCAGGGATTCCTTCAGTTATTTATGGATTCTGGGGGCTTATGGTAGTTGTACCAATGATTAATAAATTCTTTGGTGGAAAAGGAGCAGGAAGTAGCTTACTTGCTGTTATTTTCATCTTAGCATTAATGGTACTTCCTACAGTTATTCGTATGACAGAAGTAAGTTTAAGAGCAGTACCAAATGAATTTAAAGAAGGTGCGTTAGCACTTGGCGCAAGTAAATTACAATATATATTCAAAGTTCAGCTGAAAGCAGCTAAATCAGGAACTTTAGCAGGTATTATTTTAGCAACAGGACGTGCACTTGGTGAAACAATGGCTGTTATCCTAGTAGCAGGAAATACAGCATTACTTCCAACAAGCATTACTGACCCAGTAAGAACGCTTACAGCGAATATCGCAATCGAAATGGGTTATGCTTCAGGTATACATCAACAAGCACTTTTTGCAACAGGTATGATTTTATTCATCCTTATTATTGCAATCAACGTAATTACACATATAATCAATAATTATTCAGAAAGGAGGGAAGGCCGTGGAAGCAAAGCTTAGTGGTAATACGGTACAGGAAACTCCAGTAGCTGAACAAAAACCAGCGAAAAAGAATAATAATCCATTTAAATATGTTTCAACAAAAGAAAAAATTATTTATGGTGTTATTGGTTTAATTGCATTCTCTACATTTGCAATGCTTATTTGGATCTTATCTTATATCTTTATGAAGGGGATAGGTCATGTTAATATAGCAGGACTTATGCCAGCTATTATAACAACTATATATATGGTACTTATGGGGCTTGTAATTGCAGTACCAGTTGGAATGGGAACATCTATTTATCTAAGTGAATATGCAAAACAATCAAAATTCGTAAAGAGCTTACGTTTTGCTATTGAATGTTTAGCGGCTGTTCCTTCTATTCTATTTGGGTTATTTGGAATGATGTTCTTTGTAACACAACTCAAAATGGGCTACAGTATCCTTGCAGGGGGCTTAACAGTAGCACTTATGATCCTTCCAACAGTTGTAAAAACTACAGAGGAAGCTTTAAAAACAGTACCTTTAAGCTATAGAGAAGGTTCACTTGCACTTGGGGCATCAAAATTTGCAACAATCATGAAAGTTGTATTACCTAGTGCAGTACCAGGTATTTTAACAGGGATTGTATTTAGTACAGGACGTATCATTGGTGAAACAGCAGCAATTTACTTAACAGCAGGTATGGTATTTAGAGTACCTTCAAATGTTATGGAATCAGGTAGGACTTTATCAGTACACCTTTATATGTTAGCTAAAGAAGGTATTTCGTTAGAAGAAGCTTATGGAACAGCGATTGTTCTATTATTAGTAGTACTTACACTGAACTTATTAACTTATGTAATTGGAAGGAAGATGAAACATGGAAAATAACATTATAAGCGTATCGGATTTATCTTTCTACTATGGAGATTTCAAGGCGCTCAAAAATATAAATTTAGAAGTAAAAAAGAATGAAGTATTAGCTTTTATTGGACCTTCAGGTTGTGGTAAATCTACATTTCTTCGTATCTTAAATCGTATGAGTGATTTAGTTGAAGGCACAAAGGTTGATGGTAGCATTAAGTTTAAGGGGCAAGATATTTTTAATATGAACCCTATTGAACTTAGAAAAAAAGTAGGAATGGTATTCCAAAAACCAAATCCATTCCCAATGAGTATTTATGATAATATTGCTTACGGACCACGTATGCAAGGAATCAAAAAGAAAAGTGAATTAGACAAAATAGTTGAAGATAGTTTAAGAAAAGCAGCTATTTGGGATGAAGTAAAAGATCATTTACGTAAAAGTGCAACAAGTTTATCTGGTGGGCAACAACAACGTATCTGTATTGCACGTAGTATTGCAATGAATCCAGAAATCTTACTTATGGATGAACCAACATCTGCACTTGATCCAATTTCAACATTAAAAATCGAAGATCTCATTAATGAACTTAAAAAACAATACACAATTGTTATTGTTACACATAACATGCAACAAGCAGCACGTATTTCTGATAAAACAGCATTCTTCCTTTTAGGGGAATTAGTTGAAGTTGATGCAACAGATAAAATCTTTGACCAACCAAGAGATCAAAGAACAGAAGACTATATCACAGGAAGATTTGGCTAAAAGGAGTGGGGAATATGTCACCAAGAAGAGTATTTGAAAAAGAATTAGAAGATCTTAGATTAGAAATGATTAAGATGGGTAATCAAGTTGAGACACTTGTTGCTAATACCATAGAAGCAGTAACCGAGCAAAATAAAGAATTAGCAAAACAAGTTATTAAAAGCGATGACCTTATCGATGAGATGGAAGTAGAAATCGAGAAAAAATGTGTAAGTCTCATTACACATCAACAACCTATTGCTAGAGACTTAAGACTTATTATGTCTATGCTTAAAAGTGTAACAGATATGGAACGTATTGGAGATCACTGCGAAGATATTTGTACTTATAGCTTAACACTAGAAGATGGCGTATGGACTAAAGAAATCGCTTATAAACGTCATATTGAGAAAATGGCAACACATGTAAGAGAGATGCTCAGTAGAACTTTAGATAATTTCATGCAAAAAGATTTAGATAAACTTAAAGAGATTTGTGAGTATGATGATAAAATTGATGAAGAGTTCACTAAGATTTTCAAAGAGATTACTATTGAAATGAGTAAAAACAGTGAGTTTGTACCAAGCGGTGCAGCCTATATTATGATTGTTAAATACTTAGAACGTATTGCAGATCATATTACAAACATTGCTGAATGGTTAATTTACAACCTAACAGGTGAATTATAATAAAACAAAGCAGAGAGGGTATCGCATAAAGCGGTACTCTTTTCTATTTTTGTATATAGTGGATAACAAATATGCTATGCTAGAGAAAAGTTAATTTAATACAGTAAGATACAAGGTGAAGAAGTAGGAGAGACAATAGATATAAATCTAATAGGGTTAATATATATCTGAAATTAAGTAGGTAAAGTTTTTATTTATGTTATTTTATTAGATTTCATCTATAAAGAAAATAATAAAGCTCCTTGAGAATGCACTCAAGGAGCTTTATTACATATTAATCTTCAATACTATCGTCCATAGAATCTGCATCGCTAGGAGCAGCGTCTTGAACTTCGCCCATATCATCAGAGATAACAGTTTCAGATAAAACATCTTCAGCTAATGCATCGTCTGATTTGTCTTCAGCCATTTCTTCAGGAACTTCTTCAGTGATGGCTTCAAGAAGTGGGACTTCGTAAGTAGTTGTAAGGACTGCGTCATTCTTTTCAGAAAGAGCGGTCTTTACAGCATCCATTAGAATGCTTGTAGATGCAGTGACATTACTTGCATCAGGAAGTTCAACAGATTGAGTAGAAGTAATATAATCATTGACAAAAGAAATGCTATCATTTAAATCTGAATAAAGCATTCTTTCTGATTCGTCAAATCCTTCTAAAGCAATAGAAGCGATTTGTTTGTCTTTGATTTCTACTACTAAATCCATATCTGCGTCTGTGAAAGCAATGTTTGCTATGTACATACCATCCTCATAGCTGTTATCGGGTGCAAAGGTTGGTGTAGCATCGTTACTACCTTTCAGCATAAAGAAAGAAAAAGCAACGACAGCGACAACTAACATGATAAAAGGGATACGTAGATCTTTGAGTTTAAAGACCATAAATTTTGGACCAGACATTGTTACCCTCCTTTGAAATATGAAATGTCCTATTACATATATATGAAATAGGGACAAATATATGCTTGTATTATTTATAAAATAATTAAATAAATTTAATAGAGTTAGGTGAAATATAGAGAATGAATTAAATCGAACGTTAGGGTTTATAAAAAATAAAATGTTCGAAAAAACTATTGACCTAACCAAATTTCTCATGTAATATAACACTATGAGACATAAAGTCTAATAGGTCGTACATAAATATTAATTATAAACATTTAAAGGGGGTAGTTATTGTGGAGAAATTTTTCAAACTTCAAGAGAACAAGACCACAGTAAAGACAGAGATTTTAGCTGGTATTACAACTTTCATGACAATGGCTTACATATTAGCAGTTAACCCAGACATTTTAAGTGCAGCAGGTATGGATAAACATGGGGTATTCGTAGCAACAGTTCTTGCATCAGTTATAGGGACAGCTGTTATGGCACTTGTAGCAAACTATCCATTTGCACTTGCACCAGGTATGGGACTTAATGCATTCTTCGCATTTACAGTAGTATTAGGTATGGGGCATAGTTGGCAATTTGCATTATTTGCAGTATTCGTAGAAGGGATTATCTTCCTTATCTTAACAGCATTTAATGTTCGTGAAGCACTTTTCAATGCAATTCCAAAATGTATGAAGTATGCAGTTAGTGCAGGTATTGGTTTATTTATTGCTTTCATTGGTCTTAAAGGTGCAGGCGTTATCGTAGCAGATAGTGCAACATTCTTAGCACTTGGTAACATGACAACACCACAAACAGTACTTTGTATGTTTGGTGTAGTATTAATCGTAGTATTAATGAAGCGTAACGTACCAGGAGCAGTACTTATTGGTATCGTAGCAACTTACTTACTTGGAATTGGAGCAGAACTTATTGGTTGGTACGTAGTAGACGTTGAAGCAGGTGTTTACTCACTTATTCCTAACTTTGCATCAGGCCAAGGGTTATTCGGTGGACTTAGTGAAGTAGCTTTCAAATTCCCACCTATGAGTGAAGTATTTGGTAGTATAGATAGTATTTTAACTTTCGTAGTAGTAGTATTCTCATTCTTATTCGTAGATTTATTTGATACATTAGGTACACTTATCGGAGTAGCAGCAAAAGCTGATTACTTAGATGAAAAAGGTGAATTACCACGTGTAAAACAAGCATTATTTGCAGATGCAGTTGGTACAACAGCAGGAGCTCTTCTTGGTACTTCAACAGTAACAACATTCGTTGAAAGTAGTGCAGGGGTTATTGCAGGTGGACGTACAGGTCTTACAGGACTTTCAACAGCAGCTTGTTTTGCATTAGCATTATTCGCAGCACCAATCTTCATTGCTATTCCTTCTTTTGCAACAGCACCAGCACTTATCGTAGTAGGTGTTTTAATGCTTGAAAGTATTACAAAAGTAGACTTCAGTGATATTACAGAAGCTCTTCCAGCATTCTTAACACTTATCATGATGCCTCTTGCTTATAGTATTTCAGAAGGTATCGTATTTGGTGGTATCTCATATGTATTAGTAAAAGTATTCTCAGGTAAAGCAAAAGATGTAAGTATTGTTATGTACATTATGGCAGCTTTATTTGTAATCAAACTTATTATCTAATAGCTAACTAGTAGAATTTAAAATTAAATAAAGTTTCTATATGACTGACGGATTAGCAGAATGAACTGCGGGGAGTATAGAAATGGAAAGTCGACCGTCTGGGCACTACATAGTATATAAGTAGCGTCCAGACGGTCTTTTTATTGCTTTAAAATTACACAATAAAAATATATTTACAATTAAAAGGAGAGAGTCATGAGAGCATTAATTAGTGTATCAGACAAAACAGGAATCGTAGAATTTGCTAAAGAGCTTGTAAGTTTAGGCGTAGAGATTATTTCAACAGGTGGAACTTTTAATGCTTTACAAAACGCAGGCGTAGAAGTAATTGGTATTTCTGATGTAACAGGTTTTCCAGAATGTTTAGATGGTCGTGTTAAAACACTTCATCCTGCTATTCATGCTGGACTTCTTAATATTCGTGATAACGAAGAACATCAAAAACAAATGCAAGAATTAGGCCTTTCAAATATTGATCTTGTAGTAGTTAACCTTTATCCTTTCAAACAAACAATCCTTAAAGAAGGCGTTAAATTAGAAGAAGCAATAGAAAACATTGATATTGGTGGTCCAACTATGCTTCGTTCAGCAGCAAAAAATAATCATGATGTAACAGTAGTAGTAGACCCTACTGATTACGCTGTTGTATTAGAGGAATTAAGAGCAAATAACAAAGTAAGTGTAGATACAAACTTCTATCTTGCAACTAAAGTATTTGAACACACAGCAAACTACGATACAATGATTGCTAACTACTTAAGAGAACAACGTGGTGATTATAGTTTACCAAATACATTTACAATGACATTTGAAAAAGTTCAAGATATGCGCTACGGAGAAAATCCTCATCAAGGTGCAGCGTTCTATAAAGAAGTTGGAAAAACAAAAGGAACACTTGCTGATGCAGTACAATTAAATGGTAAAGAACTTTCATATAACAATATTAATGATGCAAATGGTGCACTTGAACTACTTCGTGAATTTAGTGAACCAGCTGTAGTAGCAGTTAAACATGCTAATCCATGCGGTGTTGGTGTAGGAAACAATGTACTTGAAGCCTACCAAAAAGCTTATACAGCAGATTCTGTTTCTATCTTTGGTGGTATTATTGTAACAAACCAAATAATTGATAAAGCAACAGCAGAAGAAATGTGTAAAATCTTCTTTGAAATTGTTATTGCGCCAGGTTACGAAGAAGAGGCACTTGAAGTATTTAAACTTAAGAAAAACTTACGTGTATTAAAACTTGAAAATATTACATACTCTGATCCACATGCATTAACAATGAAAAAAGTAGATGGTGGATTAATTGTTCAACAAAAAGACTTAGAACTTTTAATAGAAGAAGAGCTTAAAGTAGTAACAGAGCGTACACCTTCTGAAAAAGAGATGGAAGATTTACACTTTGCATGGAAGCTTGTAAAACATGTAAAATCTAATGGTATTGCACTTGCAAAAGATGGCATGTCAGTTGGAATGGGTGGCGGTCAAACAAACCGTATTTGGGCAACGACACAAGCTATCGATCATGGTATGGAATTCTTAGGAGAAGAAGGTGTAAAAGGTAGCGTTTTAGCATCAGATGCATTCTTCCCATTTGATGATTGTGTAAAGGCAGCAGCTGCAGCAGGTATTACAGCAATTATTCAACCAGGTGGTTCTATTCGTGATGAAGATTCTATTAAGGCATGTAACGAAGCTGGAATTGCAATGGTCTTTACAGGTATGAGACATTTTAAACACTAAACATAAAGATTCAAGATAGGGGGCTAAGTAATTTAGCGCCCTATTTCTTGTTTGTTTAAATAAACAACTGTCCAAATGCGAAGAATTTTGGAAGTAAAATTCTTAAGATAGAGAGATATAAGATTAAATGGAAAAATATAGAAATAAATCAAAAATTAACTTTAATTTTTAATTGAACCGTGGTAAAATAATAAGGTATTGGAGATTTTGTAAGGGGGGAAACCATGGATATTGATGCTAGAATGCATGGGATATCAAATGCACTCAAAGAACTAAAGAATTATACAGATGTAGAAGGGTTTGTAACAGATCTAGAGTATCATGTAGGACAATTATCTTATTTCTATGATGAATTAACACCTAAGCAAACAGGTGATCCATCAACTACATTTTATCGACCTAAGCATATACCTAAAGTACATCAAATTGCTTATTTTAATTTAACCAGGGGATTTCCAAAAGAACTCTATGGGGGACATTGGTGCTATGTATTTAAATACTTTAAAAGCAAGTTTGTTGTTATTCCAACAACATCTGTAAAAGCTGATTCATTACCACCAGATCCAGAGTTTCAATTGGATATAGCAGTAAATAACTTTAAGAACGGAATGCTAACAAGGCTACAGTTAAGTGATATGCGTACAGTAGACATACAGCGTCTCTATTGTGGAAAAGGTTTTTATGATGTAATTACAGATAGAGAATATATTGTACAAAACGTAAATAAGATGCTATTAGATAAATAATTATAAGATAATATAAAAAACTTTAGGTAATAAAAGGTAGGGGCCTTTTATTACCTATTTTTTGTATGAAATTGAAGCTAAAATGAATCAACTTAATCTGTAAGAATATTGTATATCGTCTAAAAAGAATATATAATATACAATGGAAGTCAAGTTCAGATGTGGAGGAGTTGCAGATGATTAAAACCACTATAGTAGGATATGGGAAAACACAAACTAAGTTAATGGAACATTATATGGATAGATTAGAGAAGTATTTACCTTTGTATTACCCTAATATATCTTGGCAGTTTCTAGATGTTAGGCTAAAAGAAGGTACGAGCAAGAAGTATAATGAAAACTTAAAATCTAAAGTTCTCGTTTATAATCCTAATATAGTCTTTGTTGAATTAAGTTTAGAAGAGCTTAACACCAACAATGCAACATTTGTTTCACTTGATACATATGAAAATGAATTAGATAACTTAATGAATGAGATTAAGTCTTCTAATAATAGAACAGGATTAAATGGATGTATGCCTATTCCTATACTTATTACACCTATCCCAATGAAAGAGAGCAAAGAGGATAGGGGATGTAGTAATAGTAGAATTAGCCAATATACATATAGAGCGAAAACAGTCAGTGCTAAGCACGACTGTCCTATTATAGATTTATTCAATATTATGAGAAAGCAGCCTCAGTATGAGGAACAATTTATAAATGAAGAAGGTACCGCATTAAATGAAAAAGGTGTAGACCTTTTATACGATATAGTATTTATTGAACTTACAAGACTTATTAATTATCAAGGGGTATTAAAGGATCGTTTTATCTCATAAGCAAACAGGGAACAAAACATAATGTTTTGTTCCCTGTTTGCTTTATTTACTAATGATATCAATAACAAAATGTAGTTTGCCTGATTGATGGATACGTTGGATACTAATAGTATAAGAGGTTTCATATTCTTTTAAAGTATCATCATTTCTATATGAAATACTATAAGCATCATGAAGCATTTCATTAGTCCTATTTGAAGAGCTAATAGTGAAAGGACTAAAGTATTTATCATCTCTTAAATCATGCTTATTACGATAGTATTCATAAAGAGCACGCATGATAGTTGTATCTACAGACTTTTGTAAGTCCATATCAGCTAGAGAACGTTTAGGATAATAAGTAGACCAAATCGTCGGATAAGTCCATTGATCCTCACCAAGTTTAAGGCGGATTGTACTTCCGTAGAAATCAATTTTTAGAGGAAGCGTTACAGTATCTGTAATTTGATTTGGGTACGTATGTGTATTAATGATACGGTAAGATACTTGGATATTATTATAAGGAGAAAAAGTTAGACGAGATCTTAGATAGTTAGTTACTTTAGTTTGATTAGAATTATCTAAGAAACTGATATAGTCCTTATTGGTAATAGCAGTATTAATAGCATTGGTAATCGTATCTTCTGTACTGAGGGCCATAATATGTTTAGGTAAATTGTTTAAGTTATAAGGGGATGGAATATAAGTATGTTCTTCAGGTGAATCAGAGTTACGTGAAAATAGAGTAGGGCAAGTAATTTGTATGTTGCCTTGTGCTATATCTAGATTATCTTTACCAAGGATTATCTCGAATAATTCAATAGGAACATAGACTTTATTATCTATTGCTACTGGTGAAGTCGATAATATGTACTTTTCTATACCTTTTGAAACAGTTTTGACATTAGCCTTTAATTCATAAGTTTTATCTTGAAAGTTTAAAACGTATGTTTCTTCATCTACAGTTACATGAGTAAATAAAATATTTGCGAGTTCATTTAAGTCCATATAGAGCGTATCATTCCTCTCAATCAGTGGTGTACTTAATTGATAAGAAATATCGTTCACTTTTAAAGTATATTGTGTATTAGCATATACTGGTGTCATGAGTAAGAGACAAAGGATGCAAATAAGTTTTATATAATTTTTCATAATACACCTCCAGGTAAATTATACCATATAACTAAAGTATTACGCAAATGTATATAAAGTATTGCAAATATTACAGTTCCAATTAATATGTACAAATGAAAAGAGGTTAGTATGTATGATTAATCATACATACTAACCTCTTTTAAATGCTCAAAGAAATGAGGATAAGAAATACGTACACATTCACTATTTTCTATCTCAGAAGGAGAAGAAGCCATCAGTGAAGCAACGGCTAAGCTCATAGCAATACGATGATCATCATAGCTTTCAAGCTTAGCACCTTGAAGAGGATAGCCACCTTCTATGATGAGCCCATCTTCTTGAGGCGTAATATGTGCTCCCATTTTAGTGAGCTCATTAGTCATTGTATCAATACGATTAGATTCCTTAACACGTAGTTCTTTTGCATCTTTAACTGTTGTAGTACCTTCTGCAAAGAGAGCAGCTACAGCAAAAGCAGGAATTTCATCAATCATGGTTGGGATAATATCACCACTGATTGTAATACCTTTTAAATGAGATGATTCTACAATCATATCACATACAGGTTCACCACAGAGTTCACGTTCATTTAGGCAAGTAATACGTCCACCCATTTCTAATAATGCGTCTAAGAGTCCGCGACGTGTAGGATTAATGCCTACATTTTTGAGGGTGAGCTTGCTGTTTGGAACGATTAATCCAGCTACCATAAAGAAAGCAGCAGAAGAAATATCACCAGGTACAATAACTTCACGACCTGTTAAATGACTATTAGGATGAACAGTTACACATTTACCTTCTGTCTCAATCTTAGCTCCGAAGGCTTTAAGCATACGTTCAGTGTGATCTCTAGAAATACTAGGCTCAGATACAGTAACAGGGCTATCTGCGTATAAACCTGCTAGAAGAATACAAGATTTAACTTGGGCACTAGCAACAGGTGAAGCATAGTTGATACCAGTTAATGTACTTGGTGTAATAGTTAGTGGACAGTAGCTATCATCTTTACCTTCAATATGAGCGTTTATAGCTTTAAGTGGAACCATAATACGATTCATAGGACGCTTTTGAATAGAAGCATCTCCAGTTAAAGTAGAAGTAAAAGATTGTCCAGCAAGAATACCAGAGATTAATCTAGTGGTTGTTCCGCTATTACCACAATCTAATATAGTATCAGACTTACTTAGGCCATGGAGGCCTTTTCCTTGAACTAAGATAGAGTCTGGACACATTTCAATATGAATACCTAATTGACGAAAACAACGAATAGTAGATAAACAGTCATCGCCCATTAGAAAGTTGTAAATACGTGTTTCCCCTTCCGCAATACTTCCAAACATAATACTGCGATGAGAGATAGATTTATCTCCAGGAATAGATAAAGTCCCCTTAAGAGATGATGCAGGTTGTATAATCATAACAAAACTCCTTTAATTCAAATATTAGCAATAGACCGTATAGTTGTGCTTAGTAAGTAATTGATGTGCTTTTTGCATATCATGCTTGTGACCAAAAGCAATACGGAGTACGCCGCTTGAAAATTCTCTGTGGTTAACAATGCCAATATCTTTAATATTAATACTGTGAGAACTAAGGAGTGTTGCAATGCATGCAATAATACCAGGTTCATCTTCTGCATCTACAAAGATTGTATATACTTTAGCAATGTCAGGTTTAATACCATCTTGGAAGGAGTCACGATAATTTCTAGCTTCATTAAAGAAGTCATAAAGATTATCAGCTTCTTCCATATCAAGTATATTTGAAAACTCACTTAAAGAGTCTATAAATTTCTTAAGGCAAGTTTGAATATTTGTTTTATTAGAGAGACAGATATCTTGCCAGATAGCCGGATTAGAGGAGGCTATACGTGTAATATCTTTAAATCCTCCAGCAGCTAATGTGTGTAAGAGATGCTCATCTCCATCATTATTTTTTACAAGATGGACCAAACTACTTGCAATAATATGTGGCAAGTGACTAACAGCAGCAGTAGCAAAGTCATGATAATCTGGTTCTAGAGTAATAGCAATAGCACCAAGACGTTCTATCATTTTTTGCATAATGAATAGAATAAAGTCAGGTGTCCCCTTTAATGGTGTTAAAATATAGTAAGCATTTTCAAAAAGATAGCTAGTAGAAGCTTCATAGCCTGATTGCTCAGAACCAGTCATAGGATGTCCTCCTATGAAATAGCACTTTTTAGGACTATGTGAAATAAGACGTCCTATTTTTTCTACAGTATCATGTTTTGTACTTCCTATATCAGTTAAAATACAGTCTTTAGAAACATAAGGTAGTAGCTTAGCTGCTACCTTATCAATAGCAGAAACAGGCGTACAAAGAAAGATAACATTACAATCTACGAAATCTTCACCTATTTCTACTGCAATATGGTCAATAGCACCCTCATCTAGAGCTTTAGCACAAGAAAGAGAATGGGTATCATAGCCAATAATATAACTATTTTGTGCATGAACTTTTTTGAGTGTCTTGGCAATTGATCCCCCGATAAGACCAAGACCGATGATACCAATACGCATTTAGATCGTTCTACCCATTGCCTCAGCTATTGGGCGAAGTTCATCCATAAGCACTTTGAAGTCTTGGGGATCAAGAGATTGAGGACCATCGGACAAAGCAATTTTTGGATTAGGGTGAACTTCTATCATAAGTCCGTCAGCACCAGCAGCAATAGCAGCTTTTGCTAGACTTGGAATATATGGACGCTTACCACAAGCATGGCTTGGATCCACAATGATTGGTAAGTGACTTTTTGATTTGATAACAGGAATAGCACTAATATCTAGTGTATTACGCGTTGCTGTTTCAAATGTACGAATACCACGTTCACAAAGAATAACATTTTGATTTCCTTCGCTCATAATGTATTCAGCAGCATTAAGCCATTCATCAATAGTAGCAGAAAGACCACGTTTTAAAAGTACAGGAATATTTGTTTTACCTGCAGCTTTTAAGAGCTCGAAGTTTTGCATATTACGAGCACCTATTTGAAGAATGTCTACATATTTAGAAGCAGTTTCTACTGCACTAATGCTTGTTACTTCACAAACAATAGAAAGTCCAGTTTTTTCCCTTGCTTCTTGCATATATTTAAGGCCTTCTTCTTCAAGACCTTGGAAAGAATAAGGTGATGTACGTGGTTTATAAGCACCACCGCGTAGTACAGTTGCACCACCCATTTTTACTGCATCTGCAGATTCAAGAAGTTGATCACGGCTTTCAATGGCACATGGGCCAGCCATAATGATAAGTTGTTTACCACCAACCTCACAGTTGCCAAGTTTGACTTTTGTTGGTTCCGGATGAAATTTAAGATTAGCTAATTTATAAGTCTCAGTTACAGGCACGATTTTATCTACTCCATTCAATGAACAAAGGCAGTCACTACTTAATAAAGATTTATCTCCAACAACACCAATAATCGTTACAACAGCACCTTGAGAAATATGTGCTGAAAGGCCAGCGTTTTCTATTTGCTTAACGGCTGTATTAATCTCATCTGATGTTGCAGTATGTTTCATAACAATAATCATAGTACAAACCTCCTTTTATAACCCTATTTTACCTTTTATAGATCTATTGTACAATGCTAAAATCTTGAATGTCAACGGTCGGAGAATTGCAAAGCAGGGAAAAAGCTTGCAATCAAAGACTTTTAACGAAAAGTGACTTTTTATGCAAGCTTTTTAAAAATATATCATATTAATTATTGATAATATGCAAGTTGTAATGAATAAACTTGCATATTAATTCTTTTTAGACTTGTTTTTTCTAAAGAATAAATAAGAATAAAGTATAGGGAAAAATAACAGTACAAAAGAGATAATGGTCATGATGGTAACAAATTGAGTAGGTACAAATCCGGTTATGATAAAGCAGATACCTGCAAAGACAAAACAGTATCCACCAACACGATGTGTAGCACGCCAGTTAGCTTCATCATTATAAGTCCAAGGTACCTTAATACCTAGTGTATAGTTTTGTTTAATTTGTGGCATGTAGTTTCCTATAACAATAAAAAGAATACCAGTAAGAGGTGGTACAATTTTATTAACAGAAAGGGTTAAGCCAAGGGCAATCCCCATAGTTACCCAGTGAATAATAATGAGTAGGAGAAGAATAAATAAAATAAAGATATTATAAGCTTTACCATGTTTTAAATAAGCATCTCCTTTTGGATCTATCTTAGGAACCACTTTTAGAAAAGCTAACATTAGGAGTGGTAAAATAGCTGTAAAAAAAGCAAAACTACGAGGACCATAGTTATCAATTTCACCTGCACTATTAAAATGAATAGGTATTTGAGCTGGTAATTGATTGTATAGACATACAGTAGCAATGAAAGAAATGATAGTTATAATAGCGATGCTTATAATCATAGGATTTTTGGTTTTCATAATCATTTATCCTCCTTATTCATTAAATCAAAAAAGAATGTAAGGGCATCTTGGAGTGTTGTTGTATTTAAAGAATAAATAACACTTTGACCTTGTTTTTCAGATGTAACGAGATTTGCTTGTTTAAGTAAGTTCAAATGGTGACTAATGGATGGTTTTGCCATATCAAAGTGTTCTGCAATTTCGCCAGCAGAGAGATCACCATTTTTGAGAAGCTGAATAATCCTTCGTCTAGAAGGGTCTGATAAAGCTTTAAAAAGATCATTCATAGGTAGTACCTCTTTCTCTAAAATAGTTGACTTTAAGATAAATCGTATTATAATGTTAGGTGATTAGATAAATATCTAAATATCTAATTAAATGATATACCTTTTTATTTAAAAATGCAAGCCGTAAAAGGAAAGGGAAGTGAATACTATGCTTAGTATTAGACATTTTTCAAAAGTATATAAAGGTGGAAAAAAGGCAGTAGATGATTTGAACCTTCATATAGATAAGGGAGATTTATATGGCTTTATAGGTCACAATGGAGCAGGGAAAACAACAACTTTAAAGGCAGTCGTTGGGATACTTGATTTTGAAGAAGGAGAAATAGAGATAGACGGAACATCTATCCTCAAAAATCCTCTTGAATGCAAATCTAAGATTGCTTATATACCTGATAATCCGGATTTATATGAGCATTTAACAGGCATACAATACTTAAGTTTTATTGCAGATATATATGGCGTAGCAAAAGAAGAAAGAGAGTCACGTATTAAAAAATACGCTGACCAATTTGAGCTAACAAGTAGCTTAGGAGACTTAATTTCCTCCTATTCACATGGGATGAAGCAAAAATTAGCCATTATTGCAGCCTTAGTGCATAAACCTAAATTACTTATATTAGATGAACCTTTTGTAGGACTTGATCCGAAAGCAGCTCATACGTTAAAACAAATTATGCAAGAGGTGTGTGCTGAAGGCGGTGCTATATTTTTCTCTACCCATGTATTAGAAGTAGCAGAAAAGTTATGTAATAAGTTAGCAATTATTCAAAAAGGGAGATTAGTTGTTGCAGGCAAAACAGAAGATGTTAAAGGTAATCAGAGCTTAGAAGATTTATTTATGGAGTTGACACGTCATGAATAAGGTATGGTATCTATTTAAAATCCAATTAATGGCTACAGGTAATATTAATAAAATGCTTCATGAGAATGATCCTAAGAAGAAAACAAAAGTTTTAGGTATGAGCTTTTTATTTTTATTAATAGGCATGATGTTTGTTCTTATGTCGGCTACATATAACGGTATTCTCTTATTCAATTTATTAGAGTGGAATATGGAATCCTTATATTTGCCACTTGTTATGACCCTTACCAGTATGATTTTGTTTCTTACAACAATTTATAAGGTAAATGGTGTACTATTTAGTTTTAAAGATTATGATCTATTAATGAGTTTACCTATTAAGACATCTTATATTATCGCTAGTCGTATCATTTGGCTATATAGTATGAATTTCTTATTCTTAGCGATTATTATGATACCAGCAGGTGTACTCTATAGCATAATGGTACAGGCGAGTATAGGTTTTTGGATTAAATACATTATAGGACTTTTATGTGTACCTTTTATTCCAATTATATTAGGTGCTATTATTGGAACAATTATTACTGTAATTGCTTCAAAATCTAAGCATACCAACATTATTAGCATAGTCTTATCAATGGCAGTAGTGGTCGCAATATTTGCAAGTACAGGAACAATAGGGCAAGCAACTGAAAGTGCATTAGAAAATATGGATGTAGTGGGGCAAATGTTAGAAGGATTTATACAGAAAGTCTATCCATTTGCACTCATGTATGGCAATGGTGTTTGTAGTAATCAAATAGGAGGTTTGCTAGTATTTATAGTTATCTCATTATTAAGTTTTGGTATATTCATAGTCATATTGGGAAGATACTTTAAACAGATTCAAACAAGACTTGCAACTTCTGGCACTCATACAGTATATAAATTAGGTGAGCTCAAAGGTACATCCCCTTTAATGGCACTTTATAAGAAGGAACTAAGAAGATATTTTAGCTCTAGTTTATATGTAATGAATACAGCAATAGGGTCTGTACTACTTCTAATATTTGCTATTAGTCTATGTTTCTTTGATATGAGTGAGATTGAAAGCGCACTGGGTGTCTCTAATATAGGAATATATGTAGGGCAATTTGCACCTATTGTTGTGGCGTTCTTTATGGTCTTAACATGTACAACAGCTTCCGCTATTTCATTAGAAGGAAAGAACCTATGGATTTTACATTCTTCACCTATTCCAATAGAAAAGATATTTATAAGTAAGTTACTCATTCAACTTACAATAACAGTACCAGCGATTCTAGTAAGTGGTATTATTATGATTTTTACATTCCAATTAGATCTTGTACAAAGTATACTAGTGTTTGTCATTCCACTTATATACTCTACTTTGATAGGTATGGTAGGGCTTAGTATGAATTTAAAATACCCTAAGCTAGACTGGACAAGTGAAGTGCAAGTGGTTAAACAAGGCGCACCAGTCATGCTTACGATGGTAATAGGATTGTTAAGTATAGTTATTCCTGTTGGTCTTGTGATGGTCCTACCAGGGATAGCTCAAAATATGAGATTAATCATCCTTACGGTGTTGCTAATCGGATTGACTTTAGGAAGTTATAAGTATTTGAATACTAAAGGAGTAGCATATTTTAAAGCGTTATCATAAAAAATAGTCTATAAGACATGAAAAGAGGTATATAACGAGAGGAGAATCTCTC